>JAAZYZ010000049.1 GCA_014239355.1 Fidelibacterota bacterium | reverse complement strand
GTCCTTAGATAAGACCATTTTATTTCTGAGAGCCAAATAATTTTCATTTTTAATTATATTATTTATATGAATTTAATAAAAAACTTTAAAATTGATAAAAATAAGATAATACAACTATCGATAGTTGTAACAACATTATTTTTAATTACTGCTTTTTTATATAAAAACTTTATAAATGGTACATATGTTTTTGCCTCAGGTGATTACTTTGCACCTAAAATGATTTCAGAATCTATTAAAAACCTTCAAGATTTAAATGGAGAATATCCATATTGGTTACCTTCTATTTTTGGTGGAATGCCCACTATACATTCATTACAAAATATATCTAATTATTATATGCCCAATTTTGTATTAAATATCTTAAAAATCTTTTCTGCACCAGAAATTTGGACACAATTAATTCATCTGATCTTTGCGGGCTTAGGTGTTTACGTATTATTAAGATTTTTGAAAGTTGATTTTCTTGTCTCTCTATTTAGTTCCATCTTATTTCTAATGACACCTTATATGAATGTGTGTATTGTACATGGCCATGGAAGTCAAATTATGACAGCTGCTTATATTCCATGGATATGTTTTGCCTTATTTAAGCTTTGGGAAAAAATAAATTTACAAAATTTAGGAATATTAGCAATATTAATAGGTTTCCAATTACAAAGAGGTCATATTCAAATTGCTTATTATACGTGGCTTATGATTGGAATTTTTGTTTTATATAAAATTATTACATCAAAATTCTTTCCAAAATTTTATTATTATTTAATAGGTGCTCTATTATCTGGCTTCTTGATGTCTTTATCAATCATATGGCCTAGCTATCTTTACTCAGAGCACTCTATAAGAGGCGCAGTTCAAGGTGGAGCAGCCTTAGATTATGCAACTAATTGGTCTTTTTCAATATATGAAATGATTACATTTTTAATACCTTCGTTTTATGGTTTTGGAGGTAGAAGCTATTGGGGAACTATTGAACCTGCAATGACAGACTTTCCTAATTATTTAGGAATTTTTACAATAGTATTTATTGTTTATGGTGCTATTAAAAAAATTAAAAACCATACATATATATACTTTTTATTTTTGAGTATTTTCTTCCTATTGCTGTCTTTTGGAAAAAACTTTTTCTTATTTGAAGTGCTATTTAATTATATGCCATTTTTTAATAAATTCAGAGTTCCAATGATGGCATTGATGATGTTTCAATTTTCAATTATTATACTTTCAACATTAGGTTTTCAAGCTTTTATAGATTCAATTGACAATAAAATAAATTCTAAGTATCTGATTGGAATTCTAGGATCTTTATTAATCTTTTTTATCATATTCAAATTATTAATTATTGATTTGATTAATATCAGAACAGATGTTTTATTAACAGTAAAAGATATGATACATAATGATTTAAATAAGTTAATTATTATTATATTATCTGTAGTTGGAGTTACTATATATTCATTGTATAATACAATTAAAAATAACATCTTTATAGTAACTTTTATTATCTTAGCAATGATTGATATGTATTTTATTAATCAACAAATTATTGATAATCCATCTGTTAAAATTAAACAATCTACACTCCAAGAAATGATTCTACCATTAGATAGCTTAAAAGAATTAACCCAAGACATTAAAAAACCTTATCGTATTATTTCATTTACAGGATATAATCAAATTAGAAACTGGGCAGCTTACGCTAATTTAGAAGACATTACTGGGTATCATCCTGCTAAGTTAAAAAATTATGCTCAATTTGAACCCTATCTTAACACGAATATAGGAAGAAATTTATTTCGATTACTTAATGTTAAAAAAATGATTAATTGGAATAGAGAATGGGAAATTATATCAACAGAAGAAAGCCTTCAACCAATGGATAGAATTTTCTTTGTAGATAATCTTATTAAGTATGATAAAGACGAAGAGTTATTAATAGCTATGAATAGTGATCAGTTTAATCCATTAAAGTTATCATATACCAAATCTGATATACCAAAATTCACAAAATCAAATTTGAATTCAAAAGCTAAAATACTAAATTGGACACCTAATCAAATTATTATAGAAACAGAAACAGAGAATAATCATTTTATTGCTCTAAGCGAAATTTATTATCCTAAT
>JAAZYZ010000048.1 GCA_014239355.1 Fidelibacterota bacterium | reverse complement strand
TGAATTATGGTGTCCTCTCTCCATACCTTCATCTTTTCCTAAAATAGCCCATTCATCAAATGTCATAATATTTTTATTCATATATATATTTAACCCTTCGTTTTATTTTTAATTTCCATAAACCAAAATTTAATAAACAGCTGTTTGGATATTTTGTGATAAGAATTTTGCAAGCATCTAAAAAGTTTACATGATTTTGTGACACCTGTTTATTGTTATAATTATATTTATAATTGACTAACGGTTTATTAATACCTTTAATATCAAATTTTTGACACACCCTAATAATAAACTCATAATCTTGCAACGCTGGTAAGGATTCATCAAAGTCACCTACTTTTTCAATGACATTTTTATTAATCATTATACTAGAGGTAATACCAACAAAATTATCCCACATAATAGATTTTGTATGAGATTTAAATCTTCCGTTTTTATAACTATATTTAATTTTTTGATTCTTGTCATTCATAATATTTTTGCCAGTATAACACAATCCAATATTATTATTTTGAAAACATTGAACCTGCTGATTAATTTTATCTTCATTCCAAGTATCATCATCATCTAAAAATGCAATCCATGCACCATTACTACATTGTATACCTAAATTTCTCAATACATTCGGATGATTAATTCCAGAGTGGGTATATATAATATTATTGTATTGAGATATATAGTTTTGGGTGTCTTCATTATCGCTGCTATCTACTATAATAATTTCGATATTTTGATATGATTGTTCTTGTACACTCTTTAAAGCTTTTTGTAAAAGATCTAAACGATTATAAGTCGTGATAATTATTGACACTAGCTCATTCATTGATTATATCTATTAAATGTTTATTTTGTGTATTCCACAATAAATCAGTTTGTTTGACTTCATCTAAAATATATTCATTATAATTATTACAAATCATTTGATATGCATTTATAAACTCTTGTTCACTTGAAGGTGATACAGCAATACCACAATTATAGTGTGAGACCATTTCATTCATAGCTTCTAAGTTTGAACAAATTACAGGTAAACCGCTGACAGCATATTCAAACAACTTATTGGGTAATGCATTTTCATAACTTTTTGAAATTGGCTGAATTAAACTAAGGCCAATATATGCGCTATTAGAAAAATTTGCTAACTCTTCATATGGCACGGCATCTATAAAAAATACCCGATCCTCTATATTATATTGCTTAGCACATTGAATATATTTCTCTTTCATCGGCCCATCACCAATTAGCACTAATACAGTTTCTTTTAAAGAAGTTATACATTTTATTGCAAAACGAATACCACGTCCATTATGAAATTTTCCTTGATATATAAATATTTTTTGTTTTTCATTTAAACATAATAATTCTTTTAAATCAATTTTTTTGGATTGCAAGAAAGACTTTCCAGGAAGATTTTTAATCATTTCAATGCGCACATCTGGATATAGTGCATGTAAGTATGTTTTATCTATTTCAGCATTTGCAAGCACGCAATTTACTCTTGAAATATTTTTTCTCTCATAACAAGACCACAATTTCTGAATAATGGGCCTATTAACTAATCCAGCTAACTGAGTATATATTTCCCTTGAATCATATATAATTTTTGATTGGTTCTTTTTTGCGTTTTGCGCAACAGGAACCATAGAATATAAGTCTGATGCAATTACAGCATCAGGTTTTAATGTGTTAATAAATTTTTTGACATAATAAAAATATTTAAAATATTTGGTGATGGAATTATTTAATTTTTTACTATCAAGCAACTCAATTTGTGCTTCTTTATAATTGCATGTTTCTTTTTTTGAACCTACACCTAAAATAGATATTTGATAGTCTTGTTCGCTTAGCTGATTTAACATATTCATACATCGGCCATCATATAATGGATGTCCCCAAAAAACAATTATCACCTTTTTATGCATTAGGCACACCTCTTATTTTTCGCATCCAATTAATTATAAATTTAGTATTCTTATAACCTATAATTACCATCAATACATAAAATATATTTTTAATTGAATAGGGGTATTGTTGGAAAGCTTTTTTATAAAAAGCATTGATTTGATTCATTGATTCTGTTTTTTCATATACCCTTGCAATACGCCGATAATGATTGCCCATTAATTTTTTACCTATATTTTTTATCATATGTTTATAATGCTTATCACAAATATATGCTAATGACTGTGCTTCTTTCAAAAAATTGATAGACTGACTATTTTGATTTAATTGCCATTTAAAACTATTACATCTACAATAGGTGACTAAAGGATTAGTTTGTGCTAGTGTAATAAAAAATTCCCAATCTTCACTTGGGGTAGCCTTAGAATCAAAAGAAATATTATTTTTTTCAATAAGGTTTTTTTTAATCAAAACACATTGTAAAAATGGGCCAGGCTGAACTGTGATATAATATTTAAAATTTTTACCAAATTTATTCATATTTCTAAGCTCACCATTTACCCCATAATCACTTATTACAAGATCAGCACCATCACATTGAATTTGATTATAGAGACATTTTAATATTTCAGTATCAGCATATTGATCATCATCATCCATAAATGCTATAGTATTAGCTTGTACATGTTGCAATCCAATATTACGAGATTGTGCGCACCCATAATTTTGTTTATTATTTATAATTTTAATTCGTGGATCTTTTTTTTGATATTCATCTAAGACTTG
>JAAZYZ010000047.1 GCA_014239355.1 Fidelibacterota bacterium | reverse complement strand
TATAAAGCAGCTTTAAGAGCTCCAGATCATGCATGGCTTAGACCATCTCATTTTATAGAAGTAACAGGAAAAGGTCTTGATAAATTATCTAAGATATTTGTTAAATATCTAAAAGATACAAAAGAAGATATCGATGATTTAACTCTTAAAAAATATAAAAATGCTCCTTATAGAGCCCCAATGATTCTTATACTTATTACTAATATAAAAGAGCATCCTAAAGTCCCTGATATAGAACAAATGTTTTCTACTGCTAGTGCTACTCAAAATATATTATTGGCTCTTAATGCTTTAAATTATGGAGCGATTTGGCGTACTGGTATTTTATCATTAAATGACGAAATTGGAAAATATTTTAACTTTAATAAAAATCAAAAAATTTTAGGTTATCTATATGTGGGAACTCCAATTGGAGAACCTAAAAAAATTCCTGATATTGATATAAATCAATTTGTCAAAAAGTGGAAATAATTTTAATAATTATTAATGCAATCTAAAATTTTTAATATAGAAGTATTAAACATAAATCACACCCAACTTCGTGTAGACTATTATTTGTCAAATAAAGAACATCTAGAAATATGGCACCCAACAACTCCAAAAGGATTTTATACTTTTAAATACCAAGAGAATAAAATTAATGAACAATTAAAATTAGTTAATAATGGTGAATCGGCACAGTTTGTTATAGTTGATAAAGAAAAAACAAAAATGCTTGGACATTGTAACTATACAAAGATAAAAAACAATAAATGTTGGCTTGGATTTTCAATTTCAAAATCATCTGAAGGTAAAAGTTTAATGTATGAAGCATTAAAATTAACTAATGCTTATGTTATAAAAAATTTAAGAATTAAGGAAATTAGAGCGGGGATACTTCCAAATAATGATAGAAGTATCAGATTAATTAAAAGACTTAATTTTAAATATGTTGGTGAACTAGATGAATTAGAAATTAATGGCGAAACACGAACCTATGAGACCCATCTTTTTTCCGCTTGATTTATCAAGGGAAAGTAATAATAATTATTTTTTTATATCTTAATTATTGCTTAGACTTTCAACTGCTGTTGAAAAATTTAAAACAGGGCGAATATCATAATCACCGAAATCTATAATGGGATCTAAAAATTTAACTATCTGCTCCATTGTATTAGTTTCAACTATTATAAAAATTTGATGGCCTGGAGGATCAGCGTAAACTCCGTGGACCTTCACATCTAATTTTTCAGCATTTGAAATTGTTTGTGAAAATTTTGTTTTATTTTTTTCATCATGAGCCATACATGTTGAATACTCATGAGTATGTGTTATATGAAATAACATAAAGAATCTCCTATATTTTTCTTAATAATTAATCTGTTCATTGCTATAGTAGTGTATTTTATAAATTAAATTTACAAAATAATTAGAAGATATTAAATTGATTCACTAATTAATTTTTTATTAGTTTTTTTTTATTAGATTTAGTTATGCTTTTTTTATTTAAATATATAATTGTAATTTTTTTTGGAGTTACATATTCGACATTTTCTATTGTAGCAGTTGATTTAAATAATGGCCAAGTTGGAAGTGCGGGTGCTTCATGTATTGGAGGTTCAATTATTATAAGTGATATTCATCCAGGCGTAGGAGCTATACATACTCAGTCTTATTGGAGTGGCTATAATCAGCTTATGGCATCAGATTTAATGAATGAGGGTTTATCTCCAGATGAAATTATAGATTATATCGTAGAAAATGATGTGAATAATAATCCATCAATTAGACAATATGGTGTTGTTGATATATATGAAGGAGGTAGATCAGCAGCATATACAGGAGAAAATTGTATGGATTATAAGGGGCATATACTAGGCCCGACATATGCTATACAGGGAAATATTCTACTTAGGGAAGAAGTTCTAATCAATATGGAAAATAATTTTAATTCCACTGCAGGCACATTAGCAGATAAATTAATGGCAGCTCTTCAGGGTGCTAATATGCCAGGTGCAGACTCTAGATGTTTGGATGATGGCACATCCTCTTTATCAGCGTTTATAAGGGTTGCAGAACCTTCAGATAATGAAAATGAGTTATTATTAGATTTAAATATTAATAATACTAGTGATGGTCTGGAGCCAATAGATTTCTTACAAGAGCTATATGATCAATGGGTATATGATCAAGATCCAACAGGAGATATAAATCAAGATGGAACTTTAGATATAATTGACCTTATTATTCTTGTTGATTTTATATTGGAAGATATTTATGATGAAAATGGTGATATGAATTTTGATGAAGGATTAAATATTCAGGATATTACATTAATATTAAATTCAATATTAAATTAGAGAAATATAGATGAAAATTTTTTTTAAACAGTGGTTTTTAAGAGGGAAAGATCAAAAAACAACTTTAATTAAATATATAGAGATTAATTCATTTTTATATATGCTTATTGGATTATCGTTTTGTTTTTTTCCTACATTACATTCATCATTGGGATTAATACCTATGGTTGAGGGAAAAGAAATTGGATTTTTGCAAGTGATTGGCTTTACTTTATTTCTAGTTGGTTATTTTTATTATTTTGGTGCTCGTACTCATAAAGTATCAATTTGTTTAGCTACTGTTTTTGATAGATTAATATTAGTTCCTTTATTTTTAGGATTTATAGTTACTACAGGAACGCTTGAAATTGGTTTTGCTTTACCATTTTTAATATTGGACCCAATACTTGCTTTAGGAGCATTATATTTTTGGAAAACAGATAATCTTAATAGTAATTAATTAATATGTTATATATCATATTTTTATTAGGCTTTTTATATTCAAATGTTGATGTTGTTTTAAACAAAAACATTTATATGGTAGGTGAACATATAGAGGTATATTTTAGTGGTCTTGATAGTGATGGAAGTGATTGGATTGGTGTGTTTGAATCTGGGGCATCAAATGAAGAATATTTATATTGGTTATATACAGATGGAACTCAGCAAAATAATTATAATTTTATAGAATCTGGAAGTATCAATTTTTCTCCTATAACATTGCCAACAGGAGAATATGAAATCAGATTATTTTATGATAATAATTATGAATTAATTTTTTCATCTTCATTTTCTATTTCTGATAGTTGTACTGATATTAATAATTCTGAATTTAATGATACATTTAATGTTATGACATTTAATACTTGGTATAGTGCTCAATATGGAAATGGTGGATTAGAGCGTGTTTCTGAAATTATAGCTAATTTAGATATAGATGTGATAGGGTTTCAAGAAACAGATTCTTCTTCAATTATTGAAATTAAATCTTTCCTTAATGATTTTGATGGGTATGAGGAATTATATTCAACACCTTCGCAATCAAATATTTCAATTATATCTAGATTTCCAATTACTAATATATATGATTATAATTTGTATGGAATTGGAGCAGATTTACTTCTTTCCGATATAGATACTTTTAAATTTGTATCTTCTCATTTATCTGCTTATCCATACGGCCCTTATGATTTATATGAGGGAAGTTCAATTGATGATATAATTCAAAATGAATTGTCTACTAGATATTTAGAAAATTTAGATATTTACAATCAAATCATTAACAATCCTTCTAATAACCCCCAATTTCCTGCTATTTATGTTGGTGATCATAATACTCCTTCAAAATTAGATTGGAGTTCTGATAATGTAAATCAAAACTTTGGTTTTTCAATAGAGTGGCCTGTATCTGTATTTCTGTTAAATAACAATTTTCATGATTCTTATAGATTGGTTAATCCGTCAGTATATGATAAGCTTGGATTGACTTGGTCACCAGGTTACCCTAAAAATAATTTTGACAGTTGGGATATTCATGATAGAATAGATATGATTTATTTTAAGAATGGATTAAGTAAAAAACTTTACCCAATAGATTCATATATATATGATTGCGATCCATGGCCATCAGATCATAGAGCTGTTATTACTGAATTTTCGCTTTGCAAAGATTCAGAATTTGGAGATATTAATTCAGATAATCAAATTAATGTTTTAGATATTATTTCATTAGTAAATCAAATTCTATATTCAAATAATTCATATTGTTTGTATTTAAAATGTGATATTGATTTAAATGCAGACTTAAATGTGCTTGATATTATACAATTAGTAAACTTTATTTTAGATTAATTGCTAATAAAAATTTTGTAACTGGTTGTAAAAGAGAGTATTATTTTTAATTATTTAATATAAATTTATTTATCTAAAAGGAGTCTTATTTTTTGAAGAATCTATGTATACTAAGTTTTATTTTATCTAATTTTATTTATTCAGAATGTTCTGATTTAAATCAGGCTGATTGTATTTATTGGTCTGATTATTGTGAGTGGAATGAAGAAACTAATCAGTGTCAAGAAATTGGCGGAGGCGGCGATGGCGATGGCGACTTTGAATTAGGGCCATATGATTTTGAAACTATTAATGAATCGCAAGGATTAAGAAATGGTCCTGATTATTATAATGGTATTTTATATTATCCAATTGATGCAGTTCCTCCATTTAAATCTATAATTTTTACGCCAGGCTATGGTGGTGGAAGTACGTCAATGGCAGACTGGGCTGAATTTTTTGTATCATGGGGTTTTACTGCTATGATTATCGGACCAAATGATGAATATTATGAATGGCATGTTGGAAGAGCGGAGGGTTTGATTGATGCGATTGAGACGATTAAAGTAGAAAATTTACGACAAGAATCTCCAGTCTATGATATGATTGACTCAGATAGTTTTATTGTAGCTGGTTATTCAATGGGTGGTGGAGCCTCTCAGATTGCTTTAACTCTCGATCATCCAAATGTTAGTTCTATTAAGGCTGGTATTGCTTTGAATCCTACTATTATTTTAGAGGACTGTGAATTGTGTCCTGAAGATGGCGGTTATTGTATATGCCTTGTACCTGAAATGTTAGATCATAATATTCCAACATTTATAGTTGCAGGTCAATATGAATTAAGTGAACTTCCTGAGTATGATGGTTTGCTTGGTCAAGATATTTATGACAATACACCTGAAACAACAACTAAAATGTTATTTGAAGTAGCTGGTGGCGGTCATGGCTCTTCTTATGAATCAGAACCAAGAGAAAAAGCCTTACAATGGGCTAAATATCATTTAATGGGTGATGTTGATATCTGTGAAACATTGATTGAAATACCAGGTACAGCTTCTGATTTTCAAACAACTTTAAGTTGTAATCAACAATTACCTGGTGATATTAATGGTGATACCTTGGTCAATGTTCAAGATGTAATTTTAGTGGTTAACCTTGTTTTAACAAATCAATATAATACTATTGCTGATTTAAACACAGATGGTTCAATTAATGTGCAAGATGTTGTTTTAATCTTAAATCTAATCCTAGAGTAATTATAAAAATTAAGATAAGTTTTATTCTGTGAGTTCATTAGGGAATGGGTTGAAAAAGGTTTGATTCATTAGATATTCATTTTCAAATCTTACAATCCATGAATAGAGCATATTATTAATTTTAGATATAGGAATTTTTTTATTTCTATAAGATTCTAAATTTTCTAAAAATATTTTTTTTTCTTTTGAGGTTAATTCTTTTTTAAAGTAACCCATAACATGCATTTGTGTATTAATATTGGTTTTATATCTAGATTTTTTTAAAAATATTGTTAGTAAAGATTCGTAATAATTATTCTTTACTTGTTTTATGCTTAGATTGTCATCATTTGCAGCAATTTTTCCCATATCTTTAAGAACTGTTTGATTGTGAGACATGAATAAATATTTATGTTTTGCATGGTATTTATAGAGTGAATCAAAGCTATTAACAGATCTAAAATCTGCAATTGTGAAAATTGATGTAAAGAAATGTTCTCTTAATAATGTATTATTTAACTTTGTTTCTTCTTCTTTTGGATGGTTTGGAAATTTTTTGATTATTTCAGCTGCAAATAATCCAGCTCCCTTTCCTATTGGGTTAGTATGATTCTTTTGAAATATTTTAGTACTATTTATGCCACATGAAGGTGATGCAGACTTTAATATAAATCCATCAACTTGTTTTACCTTTGAAAGATAGTTTTGACTAAAACTATTCATATTAGAACTAAAATCAATATTAGTTTCTGATTGATATAGCATAGCTTCATTTTGGTTATGAATTATTCGGATAGGTTTTCTTGGTATCCCCATGCCAATTTCTACTTCAGGACAAACAGTGCTAAAATTAATAAATTTTTTTAATTTTTTGATATATTTATTATTAATTAATTGTCCATCAAATCTACATGCATCATGCTCTAGACATTTACTAATAATAATTTTTGGTTTTGTAAATTTCATATATTTTATATTAAAATTTTAGTATAAATTTAACTATGAAATTTTATTTAAAAATAATTTTATTATTAATCAACATAACATTTGTGTTTGCTCACGGTGTATCTGAAACTACTGCTAGTGCTATGTCAGATGCCTCTCTTTTGGGGTGGGCTTGGTTTGGTGGCGAACATATGGTTACAGGTTATGATCATATTCTATTTTTAATTGGAGTACTTTTTTTTCTAACTAATTATTTTGATATTTTTAAATTTATAACTGCATTTACAATTGCTCACTGTAGTACACTTATTTTTTCTACTTATTGGGGTATTACTGCTAATGCTTATTTAATTGATGCAGTTATTGCTTTTAGTGTTATATATAAAGGTTTTGAAAATCTTAATGGATTCAAAAAAATATTTTCTATTAATGCTCCTAATTTAATTTTAATGGTTTTTGTATTTGGTTTAATACATGGCTTTGGTTTATCAACAAAACTTCAAGAGGTAGCGTTAGAATCAAATATTGAATTATCTTTATCTCAGATTTTATCTTTTAATGTGGGTGTAGAATTAGGCCAAATTATAGTTCTTATCATACTATTTCCATTATTATCGCTTATAAGGGGTAATTATTTTAAAAAGATATCACAAATATCTAATTGGGGTCTAATTATTGCTGGGTCTTTTCTGTTAATATATCAATTAAATATTTTTTTTAATGGTGATTCTCATCATCAAAAACCAAACAAACCTAATTCAAATCATCACCATCATCATTAGATGTTGTTTTTTTAATATCTTTTTTAAAAATAAACTCGAAGTAATTCTCTTCTATCAAGGCTTTTTATTTATACTTATCATATGTTATATTACACCATATATGTTAATATATTTTTATAGTTAAATGAATCTTTCAGATAGAAAATTAAAAGAACGAAAAGTAAGGCAGGGACTTATTCTAGATGGTGCTCTCCAAGTCTTTAAATCAAAAGGTATTGAGGGATCTACAATGGATGAAATTGCTTTAGAAGCTGGATTTGGCAAAGCTACTTTGTATTACTATTTCAAATCAAAAGAAGAAGTTTTTTCTGCAATTCTAACAAATGGATGGAAGAGTTTGTGGAATAATTTAGAACCTGTTATATCTAAAAATAATAAGAGTCCTAGAGATACGTTTATAAATATTTTATTATGTATATCAGACAATGTTAGATCTCGTCCAGGATTATATGAATTTCTATTTAATGCACCTAAAAAAATTAATTTTGACTCTCAAGATTGGCGTTCATATCAAGAGAGAATATATTCTGTAATATCTACTTTATTAGAGGAAGGTATTAAATTAGGAGAGTTTCCTAAATCTAAACCTAAAGTTTTGTTTAAAGCTTTAGGGGGGTTATTTATGGGATTAGTATTAATGGGTAAGGATAAGCCTGTATCAAAGAAAGATATTGAGCAATTATTAAATAATTTAATTCCAAAGGAAAGTCATGAATAAAATAAGATTTTTTTACACATTAATATTTTTATCAATTTCATTTAATCAAGATTGTGATGATAATATGCTAATGTATGACTGTGTTGGAACATGGTTTTGTAATAATGAGGCTACTTTTGGGTTTGATTGTTATGTGAATAATGAATTTTGTGAAGATTTTAATGGAGATGGTATTATAGATTCTTGGGTAGGTGATGGTTGGTGCGATGATGGTGAATGGGGTTATGATTTTCAATGTGAAGATTACAGTTATGATTGTGGTGATTGTGGAGATGAATATTCAGATGATTTTGGGTATTGTAGCCATATTATTGAGCTCTCTGAATTTGAACATGATGGTATAAGTAGGGATTATTATTTTTACAGACCAGAATCATTAGAAGATAATGCACCTTTAGTTTTTGTATTACATGGTTATTCGGGCTCAGCAAATTCAATTATGAATTATTCTAGAATGAATTCAGTAGCAGATGAGTATGGTTTTGCAGCTTGCTATCCTCAAGGAAGTTCTGATCAATATAGTAATAATTTTTGGAATGTTGGTTATGCATTTCATGATAACCAAACTGTAGATGATGTTGGATTTTTAACATCTTTAGCAAGTTATCTTCAAAATGAATTTAATCTTAGCTCAGAGAATGTGTTCTCAACAGGCATGTCAAATGGAGGAGATATGTCTTATATGCTAGCATGTCAAGCTCATGATTCTTTTAAAGCTGTAGCACCTGTTGCAGGTTGTATGATGGAGTGGATATATGACACTTGTGATTCTATTCCTATTCCAGTTTTAGAAATTCATGGTACTGATGATGATGTGACTCTATGGGAAGGTGATATGGAAAACAATGATGGATGGGGTTCTTATCTAAGTACTTTAGATGGAATTGATTATTGGGTTGAAACAAATCAATGTACTGAAAGTGAAGATATTAATTTACCAAACATTGACTTATCAGATGGTAGCTACATTATTAAGCATAGATATTTTGGGTGCAGTTTCGATAATGAAGTTTGGTTGTATGAAGTTGTAAATGGGCAGCATGATTGGCCCGGTGCTTATGGGAACATGGATATTGATTCTAGTTTTGAAATTTGGGAGTTTTTTAATCAATTTATATCCACTACTCTAGGGGATCTTAATCAAGATAATGCTTTAAATATTTTGGATGTCATTTATCTTATTGATTTAATACTTAATAATGAATCTGATGATAATCTTTTAGCTGATATAAATGGTGATGGTCAAATAAATGTTATTGATGTTATATCCCTTGTAAATCTTATTTTAAGTGATTAGTTGTATAAATAGAGGTGTTAATTATGAATAAAAACAAAATAATAGAAAAATTATCTGAAATTTTTGATCTTGAGTTATCTGGAGTGATTAGATATACTCATTATTCTTTAATGATATTTGGGGCTAATAGATTACCCTTGGTAGACTTTTTTAAAGCACAAGCTTCTGAATCTTTAGTTCATGCTAATTTAGCAGGAGAACATATTACGGGTCTTGAAGGTCATCCACCTTTAAATATTAATAATATTCAAGAAACATTTAAGCATGATATATCAGAAATTCTTCAAGAAACATTAGATCATGAAAAGAAAGCTATTCAAACTTATTATGATTTATTAGCATTAATAGATGGAAAATCTGTATATCTAGAAGAATATGCTAGAAGCATGATTGGTCAAGAAGAATTACATGTTATGGAAGTAGAAAAAATGTTAAAAAGTAATTAGAGTTAATCACACTATCACTTTTTAAGAATTTAAATGTAATTCCAAATCTTTAAATAGAGCTATAGCTGAATCAAAACATTTGTTACATTCATTCACAAAAGTCTCATCTTCATTTAGCTGCTTTCTAATAAAAGATTCTAGTTCATCAGAATTTTCAAATTTATAATATTGTCCTGAACCTGGAATTTGCTTTGCAATCATCTGTCCTCCTTTTAAATCCCCTAAATATCTAACATAGACATGTGCATAAAGCATACTTTCTTTACATGTATTTATATATTGAATATATTCTTTGGTAGATTTAAAAATAGGAAGATCATCAATATTAGAACTTAATTCTTTTAAATCATTCATTATATTAGTAGCTCTCTTAAGTTGTTCTGGTATAGGAGCAATATCGCTAATATTTTTGAATCGATTTTCTAAAGCATTATAACACTCAAATTGTTGTTTTAAATAAACGGAATATTGTTCATTGCTGATTCTTCCACTCATCATTAAAGAGGCAAACCAAGATCTTTCAGCATTTGAATGCTTGTTTCGAGTCATTTTTTTTAAGCTCATAGTAGTCTCTCCCTATAAAATGAACATATTAGTCTAAGTAAAAAGTGATATTTTTAAATATTAGGATTTAAAAATTGATAGTAATTTAAATGAGACTCATTCTCATAAACAAGCTTTTTATTAAAAAAATATATCATTTTTTGTATATTCATTCATGGATATGAAGATTAAAAACGGTTTTTTTGTTTATTTAACCTTTGCTATAGGTGTAATTTTTTCTAATTCTTTAGATATTACTGCTTATAATCAATCTATTTTTTCAAATGATTTATTAAATCTAAATAAACTAAATCATAACTTTAATTTCAGTATGGGAACTCAATCAAATAATTTTGGAACGTCATCATATTATAGTATTGGTGATAGAGTAACTTATAATTTATCAGAAAAGCTTATGTTTGTAGGTGATTTTAATTTAATAACATCTTCAAGAGGCTTTAATCAACTCGAAAATTCATTTAATAATCCAATACTTAACTTTGATATAGGATTAAATTATAATTTAAATGAAAATTCAAACTTTCAATTAAGAATTATAAAAAACTCCCTAAATCCAAATTGTAATTCTGTAGCCTTCTAAATATTAGCATAAATATGTTTATAAGATTTCTTAGTGCCATTATTTTATTTCAATCTATTATCTTTTCAATGGATGATGTATGTAGTTCTTGTGAAAATACTTGGTGGGATCCTTATTGGGGTGAACAATGTTGTGATGCAGCTTGGGATCAATGGGGTTTTGATTGTGCATATATGGAAGATGAGTATGGTTGGGATTGCACTGGGTGTAGCTGTCCTTATGATACTGAAGCTATTTGTGGAGATGGATTTTGTACTGGAGATGAAACAATTGATAACTGCTCATCAGATTGTACGATCAATGGCTGTAATGTAGAAAACCAAGTTGATGATTGCTTTGATGATGATTGTTGTCCAATATCTTGGATTGGTGATGGATATGGAGATTGCCAAGAACCGGATAATTTTGGATGTGATTTATCGTGTTATTCAAATGATGGTGGAGATTGTCCTGCTCAAGAAGGAGATATCAATGATGATGGTTGGGTAGATGTATTAGATATTATTATTGCTGTAGAATCTATTTTAAATTATGATTATGATATTTTAATTGATTTGAATGATGATGGTATTATTAATATTTCAGATATTATTTTATTTATAAATATTATTTTAATTATATGAATATAAAAAAAACAGTTCTTGTATTATTGTGTACATTTTCTTTTTCATTAGAGACAGTAAAGAATCTTGATATCGAAAAATTTATGGGTAAATGGTATGTGATTGCCTCAATTCCATCATTTGTAGAGAAGAATTGTATAAACGCATATGACATATATACTCTAAATAAAAATGGAACGATTGATATAAAGTATTATGCTGAAAAAAATACTAAACCATTTAATATTTCACAGAGAGGAACTATTGCTGATACTATCAATAATAGTACTTGGAGAATTTCCTTTACTGATTATTGGATTCCTTTCTATACAGCTCCATATGAAGTAATTGTATTAGAGCCAAATAATTATGATTATATGGTGGTGGGCTATCCTGGTAATACTTTTGGTTGGGTAATGTCTCGTTCAAAAGATATGGATAAAACACTTTATGCTACTATTATGAGTGATTTAGAAACTAATTTTGGTTATAATCAAAATCAATTTGAAATGATGATTCATATAGATAATCCTTAATATTTATGATAGAATTTAATTCAATAGAAATTATAGGATTATTAGCAGGGCTATTAGGAGTTATTGCATGGATTCCCCAAATATATCGCATATGGATAAAAAAAAGAGCAGATGGAATTAGTCTTCCAACTTTTCTCGTGATTACTACAGCACTTATTCTATGGCTTATTTATGGCATTTTAATTAATTCTTTATCACTTATAGTATCTAATATATTTACACTTATAATGATTTTATCTGTTTTAATTGGTGCTTGGAAAGTTCAACAAGAAACTAAT
>JAAZYZ010000046.1 GCA_014239355.1 Fidelibacterota bacterium | reverse complement strand
TTTAAATCAATTTTCCAATTATCAAGATGAAACTCAGGGTTTTAATAGAGAAGTGAATGCATTTGAAGTAGACTTTAGTTTTCCTTTTGTTGATTTCTTTGATAAAAAAGTATTTTTTATAGGTGAAATTTCTGCAATAGATTATCCTGAAAAGAGATATTATAAAAGAGTTGATGATGATGAGTTTACGAATGATAAAAAATCAAGAAAAGGTATTTGGGGTATTGCTTTTCCAGGTATTAAGTATATTAACAATATTGTAGAGTTTACACTAGCTGCAAATTATAACTCAGCCATTTATTCTCCATATTATTTTAATTCAACATATGATTTTGAAAAAATCAGATTTAGAGAGTATAATATATCAGAAAATGAAGCTTTATATACAGATGAAGCTGAGCTATTAGAAAATTTTTCAAATTCTGATTCTACTCTATTTATACCTAAAGATATGTATGGAATGATTAATGACGCTGAAAATGTATATCCAACATATGGTTTTTCAAGTTCATTTCAATTTAAGATCAATAAAAACAATCAATTTGATTTAGCTTATTCATATTTTAAAAACATAAGTGATATTGATGATTCATTTTTTAATACAATTTCATTTAATTATTTAATAAATAAAAAAATTGTATTTTTTCCTACATCAATACGAATGTATTTTTCAAAGAATTTCTTTAAGTTAGAAGAGTTTGAACAATATGATGAAAATTTAATCTATGGCTTTGATCTAGACCTGACTCTTTATGAATCTTTTTCATTAACCAGTCAATTTAAACATACTTTTTATGATTTAAATTTTGATGGAAAAATAGATTTAGTTCCATATGTTAGTCTAGGGTTAAATTATAAATATTAATTTATATTGAATGATTATTTTATATATCATTATATTATTTTGTTTTTGATTAGAACTTTTAAGTAGTTAGGTAATATATTTATGGTAATGAAGAAGAGAATAGGTAATAAAAAAACTTTAGGTAATAGACCTATGAGAAAAATTATTGGTAGCAAGAATAAAGCTGCGAATAAAAAAGATGAACTTTTAGCTGATATAGATAAAAAATTAGAAAATATAGAATTAGAATACGGTCCTGTTGTATATAATGAATTACAATCTAGATTAGAAAAGACTATTCAGATATTTAATGATGAAGTTGAATCGTTATTTTTAAATACGTTTTCAACATATAAAACAAAAAAAAGCACTAAGACTAAAAAAAAAGAGAGTAGTAAGAAACCTCAATATATAAGCGATTACGAAGAATCTAAAAAAAGTTAATGTTTAAAAACTGTGCTAGGTGGGGAGTTAGCGGTTCCCTGTAACCTGAAATCCGCTTATGCAGGGTTGAATTCCGAAGGGAGGGTTCTGCTGCGATTTAAGAAGTTAGTTAATTAGTGTTGAAGTAGACAGCTCTGCGCAATAGTTTTTAGTTGAACTCCGTCAGATCTGGAAGGAAGCAGCGGTAAATTAAAATTCTATGTGCCGTAGAAAAACTGTTTATGAGCTAATTATTTAATTGTTTTATTTCTAACAGAGAATTCAACTTTCGGTGCACAGTATATCATATTATGGATTATAAAGTATTATCAAGAAAATATAGACCCCAAAAATTTAGTGAAATTATTGGTCAACCTCACATAGTTGATACATTAATCAATTCAATTTCCACAAATCGATTAGCTCATGGATATTTATTTTCAGGTTTAAGAGGTGTTGGGAAGACCACTACTGCAAGAGTCTTATCAAAGACATTAAATTGTTTAAAAAAAGAGAACAATTCTCCTTGTGAGACATGCCAAAATTGTGTTGAAATTACAGAGTCTAGAAGTTTGGATGTTATTGAATTAGACGGTGCATCTAATCGTGGAATTGATGAAATTAGAGAAATAAAAGAAACAGTTAAATATCCTCCTATTTCTAGTCATTATAAAATATTTATTATTGATGAAGTTCATATGTTAACTAAAGAAGCTTTTAATGCTTTACTAAAAACATTAGAAGAGCCGCCTGAAAACGTAGTATTTATTTTAGCAACTACAGATTCTCATAAAATTCCAGATACAATACTATCTAGAACTTTAAGATTTGATTTTAAAAAAATAACAAATAATATTTTATCAGAACATATGGCAAATATTCTTGATAAAGAAAATATTAAATATGAAGATATTGCTTTAAATACTATAGCTTTTAAAGCTGATGGAAGTGTTAGAGATT
Source organism: Fidelibacterota bacterium (assembly GCA_014239355.1). The sequence goes on along the minus strand of JAAZYZ010000046.1, from coordinate 12,867 downwards.
CTCTTAGTATATTAGATAGGATTATTTCATATTCAGGTCAATTAATTTCTTATGATTTAGTTAAAGAATCCTTGGGCATTATAGAAGATAAAGTATATTTAGATTTACTTAACTTTATTATTAATAGTGATCAATCATCTGTATTAATAAAGATTAAAGAAGTTATGAACTCAGGTTATTCAATAGATAATTTCATATCTGGATTCAACACATTTTTAAGTAACTGTTTAATGTCTATTTCTGGTTATAATAATAAAGATTTTATAAATAATGAAACTATTGAATGGATTAAGAAAAATAAAGATTGTGTAAGTAGTGTAGATATAATGCGAATGATAGAGCAAGTTCAAAATTATGAGTTAAAATCAAAAAATTTATTACAACCTAATATTGCTCTTGAATCATTATTTATAAAATTAAGTGTTATGGATGAATCTATAAAAATATCTGATTTATTGACTAGCTTTTCATCTAACAATGATAATGATATGGTAAATTCTAAAGTAGAAACAGTTCAAAAAGAAAATATCATTAAAGAGTCAGAAGCATCTGAAGAAAAAATAGAATCTAATAAGTTAGTTAATGAAAAATCTGTTTCAAAAGTAGTTAGGGAAGATAATCATATTAAATCCGAAGCTTTAGATAAAAATGTTTCTAATTTATATGAAGAAGGAGATTTTAAAAAACAATGGGATAGAATCATTAAGGTAATAGATTCTTATGATAAAAGAATTTCTAATTCTTTAGATGATGCAAAGGTTTATTTAGATAATCAAAACATTATTGTTGATTTGGGAGAAACAGATAATTCTTACATTCAAAAAACTTTAAATGATAATCAAGACCTCATTAAGAAGAGTGCTTTTGAAGTAACAAATCATAAATTTAATGTAGAAATAAAATCTGAAATTAAAACTGAAGAAGATGAAAAAGATCATCCCTTATTAAATGACATAAAAACAAAGTTTAGTGGTGAAAATAATATATAGGAGAAAATATGTTTAATGGTAATATGAAAAAACTTATGAAGCAGGCTCAAGATATGCAAAATAAGATGATGGAAACTCAAAAAGAGTTAGAATCTATGGAAATTGAAGGTAGTTCGGGTGGTGGTGCTGTAAAAGCAGTTTTAAATGGAAAGAAAGAGCTTCTATCTATAGATATAGATTCTGAACTTTTGAGTGATGATAAAGAAATATTAGAGGACTTAATTATCACGTGTATTAATCAAGCTCAAAATAAAGTAGATGAAATAAGTAAAGATAAAATGGGTACAATTTCTGGTGGTCTTCCATCTGGTTTACCAGGATTTTAATGGACTCAATACCTAAAACATTAGAAAATGTTATAACTGATTTAAGTAAGTTGCCTGGTATTGGAAGAAGAACAGCTGAGAGATTAGCTGTTTTTTTACTAGAATCAGATAGTGAATATTTACAATCATTTTCTATCAATATAAATGATCTCAATGAAAAAATGTCAGAATGTAAAATATGTCATTGTTTTATTGATGTAAATCATGATTCTGAGCTTAATGAATGTGTTGTCTGTGAAGATGATTCAAGAAATAGTAAAATAGTATGTCTGTTAAAAAAAGCTTCTGATGTCATTATTTTTGAAAGAACTGGCTATAATGGGCAGTATCATATTTTAGGTAATTTAATATCTCCTATTGATGGAATTAATGAAGAGGATTTAAATATAGAGTCTTTACTGCTACGGTTAAGTTCTGATTCAAATATTGAAGAGGTTATTATTGCAACAGATGCTAGCATTGAAGGAGATTCTACAGCTTTATTTGTATCAGAATCATTAAAAGATTATCCTGTAAAAGTGACTAGATTAGCAAGAGGTCTTCCTATTGGCGGGACTATAGAACATGTAGATCAAACTACCTTATCTAGCTCGATTGATGATAGAATTGAAATAAAGTAAAATTTTTATGTCACCTATTTTAAGAAACATTCCTAATCTTCTTACTATATCTAGGATGCTTATAGCTCCTGTATTTTTCTTTTTATTTATTAATAATTACTATTATTTAGCTTTAGCTTGTTTTTTCTTTGCATCTATTACTGATTTTTTAGATGGGTTTTTAGCTAGAAGATTTAATGTTGTTTCAAAATTTGGAAAATTATATGATCCTCTTGCTGATAAAATATTAATTTTTCTAGGCTGTTTGTGTATTGTGATTAAACCTCCTTTTCCTATATATGTCGATTTATCTTCATTGCCGCCTATAACAAAGAATTTTTCATATATATTTAATTTGCATCCAAATACAATTATCTATTTAATTCTAGCGTCACTTCTTTTTAGAGATTTTATTGCTACGACTTTAAGAGAAATTAAATTAAGGAAAGATCGATTTATATTAAAAACAAATTTGATAGCAAAAATCAAAACAACAATGCTTATTATTTATATTCATTTGTATTTATTATATCAACTGTTAGGAGGCTTTTCTCGACTTCCAAAAAGGTATAGTTCTGATGTAATGATAAATAATACTACACAAGACACAGTTCTTTTATATTTGGATTATCTTTTATATTTAACGCTTATTCTTTCTTTAATCAGCTTAATTGATTATATCAATCAATATAGAAATAAAAATATATGAAAATAGCTGGAATACTTACAATAGGTAATGAAATTCTGCAAGGTTATACTCTTGACTTGAATGCAAATTCAATTTCTAAACAATTAACTAAAAGAAACATCAAAACAACTATCCACCTAACTGTGCCGGATGAAATATTTAAAATTAAAGAAAAAATTGAAAAGTTTGTTAATAAAGATTATGATTATGTGTTTGTGACTGGAGGTTTAGGCCCTACTCATGATGATGTCACTAAACAAGCGTTATCCGATCTATTTAAATCAAAATTTAAATTTTTAGAAGATAGGCATATCAAAATATCTAAAAAATTCAATAAAGCAGATTTACCAAAATGTCAATCAAAAATTTTAGATATAGCAACTCCCTTAGATAATGATGTAGGGACAGCTTTAGGTATGCATTTTAAGTATAAGAATACTGAACTTGTTATTTTGCCAGGTGTACCAATAGAAATGAATTCAATGCTAGACTTGTATTTAAATGAAAAAAAATCATTAAAAATAATAGATAATAATATTGTTACTATTAATACTTCAGGAATATATGAGACGAAACTTTCAGATATAATGCAAGACTTCATAAAAAAATATGATAAGTATGTTTACTTTTCATTTTTGCCTAGCTATGAGGGAGTAAAAATTAGATTAACCGATTTAGAGGTAGGTTTTGATATCAACTTAATCAAAGAAGATTTATTAAAATTTCTTTCAGATTATGCATACGGAACAGATAAAGATACACTTGAAGTTAAATTATCTAAATTAATTAAAAATAATAAACTTACAATGTCTATATCTGAATCTTGTACAGGAGGTTATATTGCTAAAAAAATTACAGATATTCCTGGTTCTTCAGATTTCTTTTTGGGTAGTGTGGTAGCTTATGACAATTCTATTAAGCATAGTATTTTAGATATACCTTTAGATGTGCTTGATAATTTTGGATCAGTTAGCAGACAAGTATCAGAATTAATGGCATTAAATATTTCAAAGAAATTTAAATCAGATATATCTATAGCTTGTACAGGAATTTCTGGTCCAACAGGTGGTACAGATAAGAAACCTGTTGGTACAGTTTATATATCTGTTAAATTCTTAGATAAGTTAGTTACTAAAAAATTTGTTTTTAGAGTAGATAGAATAGCTCATAGAGTAATGACAAAGCAAGCGGCTTTATATATGCTTTGGTCTTTAATGAAATAAAAGTAAAAATTTATTATAATATTGATTTATTTGCTTTTTGGAATTCACTATATTCTATTAGGTATTTATTTATAATTTTACATTATTAATTATAAATTCAAATTCAACTCATTCTATTTTTAAAAAGGAGCAATATGGATCAAGATAAAAAACAGAAAGCCATAGAGATTGCAATTGAACAAATTAAAAAACAAACAAAAGATCCTGAGGCTGTTGTAAGATTAACCGATGATGTTGGTAAAAAATATTCTAAAGGAGCTATTTCAACTGGTTCTATTTCATTAGATTCTGCCATAGGAATTGGCGGCGTTCCAAGAGGGAAAGTTATAGAAGTTTATGGTCCTGAATCATCTGGCAAAACAACTCTTGCATTACACATTATTGCAGAAGCTCAGAAGAATGAGGGTTATGCAGCTTTTATAGATGCAGAACATGCTCTTGATCCAACTTATGCTGAAAAATTAGGTGTAAATATTAAAGATTTATTATTATCGCAGCCCGATAGTGGTGAGCAGGCATTAGAAATTGTTGAATCATGGGTAAGATCAATGGCTTTGGATATTATAGTGGTTGATTCAGTAGCTGCTTTAACTCCAAAAGCTGAGATTGAAGGAGATATGGGAGATTCTCATATGGGTCTTCAAGCTAGATTAATGTCTCAAGCACTTAGAAAACTAACAGCTCTTGTTAGTAAGACAAATACTACAATTCTTTTTATTAATCAACTTCGCCATAAAATTGGAGTTATGTTTGGTAGCCCAGAAACTACTACGGGTGGTAATGCACTTAAATTTTACTCTTCTTTAAGACTTGATATAAGGAGAATAGGTCAAATCAAAGATATGGATATGGTTGTTGGGAATAGAACTAGAGTTAAAATAGTAAAAAACAAAGTTGCTCCACCGTTTAAAATGACCGAATTTGACATAATGTATGGTAAAGGTATATCCTATGAAGGGGACTTGATTGATTTAGCTATTAAGGGTAATATTGTAGCTAAAACAGGTTCTTGGTTCTCATTTGAAGATAATCAAATTGGACAAGGTAGAGAGAAAGTTAAACTCGCTCTAAAGGAAGATAAAAAACTTAAAAATAAAATCGAAAAACAAGTTAAGGCTTATTTGGGAATGTAATTATGGGAAGAGATAAAGCTCTAAGTTATTCATCTAATCCAGAATTATGGCTAAGCTCTGTTAGTATTACTCTGGCGTGCATAGCAATAATTATAATAATAGGGTATTATCTATCAGATAAGCATAGAGCAATTTTTACAAAATTTCTTGGAGTTTTATTTTTTGTTAGACTTATTTTTCTTCATGGATATATGGTAGGTATGGGTCATTGGGATATAACAAATAGCTTACCTTTACATTTATGCGGAATAAGTTCATTAGTGATTATCTTTATAATGTTTAAATATAACCAATCTTCATTTGAGTATCTGGTGTTATTAGGAATTCCCAGTGCTATTCATTCAATCTTGACTCCACAGTTTATAAATGGTTGGGATGGATATTATTTTCCAGAATTTTATTTGTCTCATGGTGCAATTTTGTTAGCCCCTTTATATTTATCTATCAATTATAATTATAAATTGAGAATAAATGCTTGGAAAACAGCATTTATCAATGGCTTAATTTTAGCTTTTTTTATAGGTCTAGCAAATCTTGTTATTAATTATTTTGTGGGGATTATGCCTAATTATTTATATTTGTGTGAAGCTCCTATTGCTGATAATCCACTTTTATTTACAAACGATTGGCCATACTACTTCTTTATGTTAGTGTTTTTGATGTTCCTACATACAGTTTTTATATTTTATATCTTTAAAATCATAGGCAAGGTTGAAATATCGGAATGAAAAAAAGAGGAATAATATTAGTATTAATTATGTCTTTTGTTTTTTCTCAATCATTTATTGAGAATTTAGCTAGCCAAACACCAATTTGGACAGGTAGCTTTGGTACAGTTGTCATAGATGGTGATATATATAATCAAATTTCTATGCGGCCAGAATTTAATTATAGAAATTGGGGTATGGGTTTTGATTTGTATTTATATATTGATTCAGATGGTAAATTATATGATGAAACTTGGAAGTTTGATACATTCAAAAACACTTATAGAACTATCTTAGATAAGTTTAGATATATCAGGTATGGATATCCCGGTGATGAATTGTATTTTAGAGTAGGTTCTCTATCTAATATATCTATTGGTAATGGAATTTTAGTATCAAATTATTCTAATGCTATGGAATATCCTGCTGAGAAAAAAATTGGGATTCAATTTAGTAAATACTTTCCATCAGGTATTGGTGTTGATTACATACAAAGTGATTTTAGAAAAACACCAGGGTTAATTGGCTTAACTTTAAATTATCCTATATCTCCTAAATTTAACTTTGCTGTTTCAGTTGTTACAGATATAAATCAAACAGGGGCGTTAGATGACTCTGATGACGATGAAGTACCTGATTTTATAGATGATTTTCCAAATGATGGCAATTATTCAAGAGATACAGATGGAGATGGTATTGCTGATGAGATTGATTATGATGCAGATGGAGATGGTTTTGATTGGTTTGATTATTTAGATGACCCTAATGATACGCTTGTTTTTAATGATGATTTTGAATTAGATCCTGATGGTGAAATAACAAATCAAAAGCAAATAGTTACTTTTTCTGATTTAAAAGAATCTGTTTCTGGATTAGGGGTTAGTTTAACTTATCATATTAATCAAAATTTTAAGTTTTATTCAGAAGCAGCAAAATTAATTTCTAAATGTGAAGATTGTATTTTACCAGACGGTTCAGATTGGGGCCCTGGTTATGGTTTAACTCCTATTGGCTTTAAAGGACATTATGGACCTTTTAGTTTTAAAATGGAGTATAGGCAGAATAATAGGCATTTTATTTACAATTTTTGGGATCGTTCATATGAATTAAATAGAGCTATTCTTAATAATGTAGATTATAATAATGATGGAATACCAGATGTTGAAACTAAATCTCAACAATTATATAAATATGGAAAACTTTCTGGATTATTTTTTGATTTTGGTGCAAGTATTATGAATATAATTAATTTAGGTGTTAGTTATCAAGATTTAACGGGTGAAATATGGGATGACACTTATGATCAATTTTTTTTAGACCAAAAAAATAGAAGTTTTATTACTAGTATTGGTTTAAATACTGCAAAAATTCCAAAATTGAAATACTTTAATGGTTTTTATCAAAGAGCAAATGTAAGGAATCCTTTGGATTTTGAAAATCCTGATGAGAATACAGTTTATGGTTATAATCTTGGTGTAGATATTTCAGAATCTATGGTTTTAGTTTATAAAGCACGGTATAGTTATAAATTTGATGGAATTGACTCTAATGGAGATTCAATTTTTAAACAGGTATATTCTATGTTTGTTGAAACTCAGGTAATGTTTTAAATGGTTAAATCAAACAAAATAAGGCAAGAATTTATAGATTTTTTTCTTTCAAAAGACCATAATCATGTTAGAAGCTCTTCTGTAGTTCCAATAGATGACCCAACGCTCCTATTTACAAATGCAGGGATGAATCAGTTTAAACCTATATTTTTAGATAAAGAAGCTCCAAAGTCGAACCGTGCTGTTAATTCTCAAAAATGTATTAGAGTAAGTGGTAAGCATAATGATTTAGAAGAAGTTGGTGTAGATGATTATCATCATACTTTCTTTGAAATGTTGGGAAATTGGTCGTTTGGAGATTATTATAAAGAAGAAGCAATAGTATGGGCTTGGGAATTATTAACTGATGTTTGGAAGATTGATAAAAATAGGCTTTGGGTTAGTGTTTATAAAGATGATGAAGAAACTAAGGATTTATGGATAAACAAGACAGATATTGATCCTTCCAGAATTTTAAAGTTTGATAAAAAAGAAAATTTTTGGGAAATGGGTGAGACTGGACCTTGTGGTCCTTGTACAGAGATTCATTATTTTTTTGGTGATGATATTGAGAAACAAGACCCTAAAGGTGTTAATGAAGATGATTTATATAGAGAAATTTGGAATCTTGTTTTTATACAATACAATAGAGATGCAGAGGGTGTGCTTCATGATTTACCTCAAAAGCATGTTGATACAGGTATGGGGCTTGAAAGAGTTCTTGGTGTTTTAAATAATGAATCATCTAATTATCAAACAGACTTATTTCAAACGATAATAAAATCAATAGAGGATATATCAGGAGTTAAATACAGCTCTGACGATAGTGGAATTCCTCATAGAGTTATTGCTGATCATATTAGAATGTTATGTTTTTCAATTGCTGATGGTGCTATTCCAAGCAATGAGGGTAGAGGTTATGTTCTTAGGAGAGTTTTAAGAAGAGCTTCTAGGTTTGGTAGAAATTTGGGTATGAAAAAAGAATTTCTTTATAAATTAGTTGATTCTGTAATTGAAGTTATGGGAGATTCGTACAGTGAAATTAAAGATAAAAAATCTCATATTAAGAATGTAATAAAAGCAGAAGAAGACTCCTTTGGTCAAACACTTGATAAAGGCTTAGATGTTTTTGAAAACATTCTAAATCATTTGAGTAATGAAAAAGATGAAAAATTGCTTATATCAGGAGATGATGCTTTTAAATTATATGATACTTATGGTTTTCCATTAGATTTAACTAAATTGATGGCCAAAGAAAAGAATATCTCAGTTGATGAAAAAGGTTTTTTAGAGTGTATGAGTCAGCAAAAAGAACGTTCTCGCTCTCAATCAGATTTTAAAATTTCAGAAGATAATGTTGATTGGGTTTCTAATAGTGATGATTCAACTTCTACATTTGTTGGATATTCTGATGCAATTACTGATACGAAGATTATACAATTTAGGAAATTATCTGATAAAAATTATGAATTGATTCTAGATAAAACTCCTTTTTATGCAGAATCAGGTGGTCAAATTGGTGATATTGGGTATATTAAAAATGATGCCTTAGTTATAAAAATATTAGATACGCAAAAAAAAGATGGTAACATTGTTCATCTTGGAATTTTAGAAGAAGGAAAAATAACTTTAGACCAAAAGGTTAGTGCCTCAATTGATATAGATAGAAGATTAAAAATACGCTCAAATCACACAGCAACTCACCTTCTTCATGAATCTCTTAAGCAAGTAATAGGTAATCATGTACAGCAATCAGGTTCATTGGTTAGTGATCAAAAATTAAGATTTGATTTAACGCATTATGAGAAAATTACTCAAGATCAAATTCAAGAAATTGAAAATCAAGTTAATCATATTATTAGATCAAATCATGAAATATCTACCACTATTCAAAGTTTTGATAAAGCTAAAGAAAGTGGTGCTGTAGCACTTTTTGGTGAAAAATATGATGATAAAGTTAGAGTTGTAGATATTCCTGGTTTTTCAAAGGAGCTATGTGGTGGTACTCATGTTTCAAGGACGGGAGATATTGGTATTTTTAAAATCATTTCTGAATCTTCATTATCTACAGGAATTCGTAGGATTGAGGCAATTACAGGTCAAGAAGTTATTAACCGAATTTATGATATGAACTCAATTATTGAAGCATCTAAAATTAACCTTAAAACTACAGAAGATAAAATCATTGAAAAAACTTTATCATTGATTACTAAAAATAAAGAATTAGAAAAGAAAATTAAAGATGGTAGTAATAGCTCTGTAAATTTTGATAGTATCATTTCTAAAGCTAAAATTTTAAATGATGTACAAGTTATTTTGTATGATATGAAAAACTATGATGGTGATTTAAAACAGTTAGGTGATCAATTCAGAAATCAATGCAAAGAAAGAGGAATCTTAATATTATCAGCGATTTCAGATGATAAAATTAATTTTATGTGCGCTGTAACTGATTCTATTCTTTCAAATATTAATGCAATAACAGTTTGTAAGGAATTAGGTACTAAAATTAATGGTGGTGGTGGTGGAAAACCTCATTTAGCAACAGCTGGTGGAAAACATATTTTAAAAACATCAGAAATATTTGATTATATTTATAATTATATAGAATCAACAATAATCAAGGGCAAGAATGATTAAAGAGACTCCAGTTATTTTTTCTAAAAGTGTAGAAGGTAAAATAGGCTGTACATTACCTACTATAGATGTTCCTGAATTAAAATTATCAGATTATTTGTCAGAATCTTTGATTAGATCTAATAAGGCATCTTTACCTGAAGTAAGTGAGCCTGAGGTAATGCGTCATTTTGTGAATTTATCTACAAAAAATCATCATATAGATAAGGATATATTTCCATTAGGATCTTGTACTATGAAATATAATCCAAAAATAAATGAACATATTTCTTCTTTAAGTCAATTTTCTTCTATTCATCCAAATAAAAGTGACAGATTTTGTCAACCAGCCATTACTATTGTTTATGAATTAGAACAGATGCTAAAAAAAATAACTGGTATGGATGCGTTTACATTGCAACCTTCGGCAGGTTCTCAAGGAGAATTTGTAGGACTTCTTTTAATGAAAAAATATCATGAGTTAAATAATAATAATAAAAAAAATATTATATTAATTCCTGAAAGTGCACATGGAACAAATCCTGCAAGTGTGATACTAGCTGGGTATAAACCAGTAGAATTAGGTACTGATTCTAGAGGTAGAGTTGATATAGATGATTTAAAAAGTAAGATTGATAAAGATGTCGCTGGTATGATGCTTACTCAACCTAATACTTTAGGTTTGTTTGAAGATCAAATATCTGAAATATCTAATTTAATTCATCAAGTTGATGGTATTATGTATATGGATGGAGCTAATTTAAATGCATTAATAGGCTTGACTAAGCCTGCAGATATGGGTTTTGATATCACTCATATTAATGTACATAAAACATTTTCCACACCGCATGGTGGTGGTGGGCCTGGCGCTGGTCCAATTGGGGTAGTAGACAAGTTAAAAGATATGCTTCCTTATCCATTAGCAAAGAAAAATAAAAACGAATATTTTTGGGATTATAATATTAAAAATTCAATAGGAAAAATACATTCATATAATGGAAATTTTGGCATTCTGGTAAGAGCTTTTGTTTATATTAAAATGTTAGGTGAAAATGGTGTTAAGGATATGACTAAGCATGCTATTTTAAATGCTAATTATATTAAGAAATCACTTTCTAAAGTTTATGATATTCCTTTTTCAGATGGGACATTACATGAGTTTGTTATTTCGGCTTTAAAACAAAAAAATAAAGGTGTAAAAGCTTTAGATATTGCTAAAGCTCTTCTTGATTATGGGTTTTATGCGCCAACTATTTATTTTCCTACTAATATTCCTGAATCAATTATGATTGAGCCAACTGAATCAGAGGATAAAGATACACTTGATAGGTTTATTGCAGCAATGCTTGAAATTGATAAAAATATTGATTTAGATAAAGAAAAAATAGTGAATGCTCCATTTAATACTCCAGTTAGTAGATTAGATGAGACAAAAGCAAACAGAGAATTGAATTTAAGATGGAATAAAAATGAAGTATAAGAAGGTTGATGACAAAATATTTGTATCGATAGATAAAGGTGAGCTAGTAAATGAAAGATTATTGAAAGTTGCACAAAAAGAAGAGTTAAATTCAGGTTGGGTTAATGGTTTAGGAGCTATTTCTAATATTGAAATTGGATATTGGGATATAGAAAAAAAAATATATGTAAAACAAAAATTTGATAATGATTATGAATTATTATCTTTAATCGGAAATATATCTTTAGTTGATAACGAGCCATTTATTCATACACATATTAGTTTTTCGGATACTAATTTTAAAGTTTATGGTGGGCATTTATTTGATGCTAAAGTAATTGCTGCGGCCGAATTTTGTATTTTTACATCTGAATATCATTTGCATCGAAAATTAAATTGTGATATTGGATTATCTTTATGGAATATTTAGGGGAAAAAGGAATGAAAACTGTAAATACAAAAAAAGCCCCTCAAGCAATAGGGCCATATTCTCAGGCAAAAATTATAGGAAACTTTATTTTTACATCTGGTCAAATCCCTTTAAGGGTCGATGGTACTATGATAGTTGATAATTTTGAGAAAGAGTGTATTCAAGTTTTAGATAATTTAAAGGCAATTTTAGAATCTTCAGGAAGTGGAATGCTTAATATTGTTAAGTTGACAGTTTATCTAACAGATTTATCTAACTTTAATATTTTAAACGAAGTTTTTGAACAATATTTTGATAAATCATTGCCAGCTAGATCAACAGTAGAAGTATCTGCGTTACCTAAGGATTCTCGAGTTGAAATAGAAGCAATAGGTTATATTGATGTATAAGTATATGTATATATTTATTATTTCAATTATTTTTTCAAATAATTCTTTAAGTTCAGATCAAAAAAAAATTGATAAGAGATTGAACTTAATTCCATTGGTAGGTCAAATAAAAAATGAAAAATATATAAAAGCAGGATTGCTTGCATCTTTTCAAACATATTCATTTTATAAGTTCTCAGACCATAATAAAAAAGATCAAATTGCTAAAAGGAATACTTATGCTTGGTGGATTTTAGGGCTTTATTTCTATGGGATTATTGATGCATATGTAGATAGTAGTTTGAGAAGCTTTCCTAAACAACAAAAAAATGAGGTTAATAAATAAAACATGTGTGCAATAACGGGTATTTTTACTGAAAGAAGTAATGTTTGTTTATCATTATATAATGCTTTGACTGTTTTACAGCACAGAGGACAAGATGCTGCTGGAATGGCTACATGTAAAAATGATGGTAGTTTAGTTTTACATAAAAATAATGGTCTAGTTAGAGATGTTTTTACAGATCAAAAGATGATAAGCTTAGAAGGTCAATATGGCTTAGGTCACACGCGTTATCCAACAGCAGGTAGTTCTAGCGATTCTGAAGCACAACCATTTTATGTTAATTCTCCATTTGGTTTAGTATTAGTTCATAATGGAAATCTTGTAAATTCACCAGAATTAGCAGATCAATTGTGTGAGCAAGATTTAAGACATTTGAATACTACTTCAGATTCTG
>JAAZYZ010000045.1 GCA_014239355.1 Fidelibacterota bacterium | reverse complement strand
CATTGTGCCGGAGGATATAGATCTGTAATAGCTATATCCATTCTTAAAGCAAATGGATTTAATAATTTAATTAATATTGCAGGTGGATTTAATGAAATAAAAAAGACCAACCTAAATGAAAATTGCTATAGATCTGAAGTGACTATTAGTAATTAAATTGAATTAATTATTTGATTGAAATCATTAGCATTTAAAGAAGCTCCCCCAATCAATCCTCCGTCTACATCTTCTAAAGAAAAAATATCATGAGAATTTGATGGCTTTACACTCCCGCCATATAAAATGCTTATAGAATTTGCCAATTCTTGAGTATACCTTTCTGAAATGTTATTTCTAATTGTTAAATGCATTTCTTGAATTTGATCTAATGTTGCAGTTTCTCCTGTTCCAATAGCCCAAACAGGTTCATATGCTAATATTATTCTATTCCAAGAATCCTCATCCAGATGAAATAGACTATTATTAATTTGATCATATACTATTTCAAAATGATTATTATTTTTTCTATCCTCAATCTCTTCTCCAATGCAAAAAATGATTTTCATGGATGAGGAGATTGCAGCATCAACTTTTAATTTTAGTTGATCATCAGTTTCTTTAAAATATTTTCTTCTTTCACTATGTCCCAAAATGACTGTTCCAATTCCTATGCTTTTTAACATATTTGCTGAAATTTCACCAGTAAAAGCACCACTATCAGAAAAGTGCATATTTTGTGCAACAACTTCAATTTTTGAATCTAATAGCAAATCTTTAGCAATAGATAAATTAGTAAATGAAGGTGCAATCATAACATTTACATCCATTTGCATAGTTTTTTTTAACTCAAGAATAAGAGTCTGTGTTTGATTAAAATCATTATTCATTTTCCAATTTCCAGCAACAATTTTATCTCTACTCATAATTAAATTTTTTAGTTTAGTTTAACTCTTGGGTCCAACCAAGCATATATCATATCTACTAATATATTTATAATTATAAACATAAAAGCTATAATAAGAACGGATCCCATAATTACTGGTAGATCCAGATTATTAAGGGCATTAACAATTTCTTTTCCTAATCCATTCCATCCAAAAATATATTCCACAAATACTGCACCAGCCAATAATGATGCAAACCATCCAGAAATAGCTGTTACAACTGGGTTTAATGAATTCTTGATTCCATGATTTTTAATCACATTGAATTCTGTAAGTCCTTTAGCTCTAGCTGTTCTAATATAATCCTGATTTAATACATCTAATAATTCATTTCTCATAAGTTGGCTTATAACTGCTAAAGGCCTGATGCCTAGTACAATTGCTGGTAGAATTAAGTTTTTTAATTTAATATTATACTTTTCTCCATAATCATCTAACTCATATAAACTTCCTGTCATTTCTAAATTGGTATATTCATTTAGTACATATCCGAAAAACCATGCAAATAATATTGCACTGAAAAAAGATGGCAAACTCATTCCAACAACACTTATTAATTGAATAGTTTTATCAATATAACTATCTTTCAAAACAGCTGAAATTATACCCAGAAAAATTCCAATAATAATTGCAATTATTATTGCCGAAATTGCCAGAACAATAGTATTAGGCAAAGTATTTCTTATTATCTCACTTACTTTTTTCCCTTGCATTGTAAATGAAGTTCTCAAGTAGGGAAATTTAAAAACAATAGTGTATGATTTGAATTTAATTAGTTCAATTGCAGTATACTTGTTTTCTTGCAAAAATGTATAATTCTCTTCTTCATTGGAGTGAAACGAAATAGGAGATAAGTCATTTAAGTAATACAAATATTGGGTGCTTATTGACTGATCAAAACCATATTTCTTTTTTATATTGGCTAATTGTTGTGAATTCTCATTTTGACCTAGCATCATTTGAGCTGGATCCCCTGGAAGAACATTAAATAAAAAGAAAATTAATGTAACTACTCCAAATAAAGTGAACAGAGAATTTATGAGTTTATTAAATAGAAAATTAGTCAAATTTAATTTTATTAAAATCATTATAATGCCACTTATTGACTATAGTGCCTGACTTAATTTCCAATGCACCGGGGTTGGATCTAATTATTGTCTTTAAAGCAGTTTCATCACAAGTATAAAAATCAAATTCAAAACCAAATTGGTTCTTAACTTCTTCCTGCATATCAATTCCAGAGGCAGTTATACCTATTACTTTGTATCCATTTTCAATTGCTTGTTTTGATTTTGTTATTAACTCACTACTTTCATCAAAATTTGATTTAGATAAATTATATAAAACAAACATCAAAAGTTTTTCCTCATTTAATAATTCATCTGACATGTCTTCTCCATTTAACTCAATGGAAAAGTCATGAATTGGCGGTTCATATCCTTTCTTAATTAGTTTTGTTTCAACAGATATAAATTCTCCATTTATATCTGGATATTCTCCAGTACTAGAAATTATTTTTTCTGTACCATCTACAACAAATTTCCAATCATAATTCCATATATCTTTTGGAGCATCATCAGGAACAACCATATTATCAATTATGTTTGCTTGTATTTTATAAGGCCTAAAATCAATCATAGGTAAATGCCCAATAACTCTATATACTATTGAACAGCATATAATTAAAGAAATAACAGAAACAATTATTTGATTTTTAAAATTAATTATAGGCTTAATTGATTCTATTTTGTAAAATATAATTAATATAAAGGATAGAAGGAAAATGTCCTTAGTGAAAGATTCCCATGGAGTTAATGGGATTGCATCTCCAAAACATCCACAATCCGTTACCTTATTATAATATGCAGAATACCAAGTTAGAAATGTGAACCAAATAATAATTAAAAGCATAACCCATATAGTTAGCTTGGGTTTAAATCCTATTAATAGAAAGAGACCTAGCAAGACCTCTAGAATAACTATAATGATGCTAGGTCAGAATGAGAATTCAGAACAATTAATCAATGTAAAAAAGAAATATGGTTTTGACCAGTCAATAAGTACCCAATATTTG
>JAAZYZ010000044.1 GCA_014239355.1 Fidelibacterota bacterium | reverse complement strand
TACAGAAAATTATAAAGGATAAATAGAATGAGTCAGATTTTAAAAAATTTAGGTATCAAAGAAATTAGTATGGGTTCATGTGTTGGAGGTAATGAATGGGTTGATAATGGTTCATCTAACTATATTGAAAGTTTTAATCCAACAAATGGTGATTTGTTAGGTAAAGTACAATTATGCAATGAAGATGATTATGAACAAATAATTCAAGCGTCTAATCAAGCTTTTATTAAATGGAGAATGGTTCCAGCTCCTATTAGAGGTCAATTAATTCTAGAAATGGCTAATGAATTACGAAACAAAAAAGATGATTTAGGTAATTTAGTTGCTTTGGAAATGGGTAAAATAAAAGCAGAAGGTGATGGTGAAGTTCAAGAAATGATTGATATTGCTGATTTTGCAGTTGGTTTATCTAGGCAATTATATGGTTTGACTATGCATTCAGAAAGACCTGAACATAGAATGTATGAACAATGGCACCCATTAGGTAACGTTGGTATAATTTCTGCTTTTAATTTCCCTGTTGCTGTTTGGGCTTGGAATGCTTTTATAGCAGCAATTTGTGGTAATGTGAGTATATGGAAACCTTCATCAAAAACTCCTTTATGCGCTGTTGCTATACAAAACATATGTAATGATGTGCTAAATAGAAATGGTTATAAAGGTATATTTAATTTAATTATAGGACGTGGCTCTGTAATAGGAGAAAAATTTATTAATGACAATAGAGTTCCACTTATTTCTGCTACAGGATCAACAGCTATGGGTAAAAAAGTAGCTAAAGCAGTTGGGTCTAGACTTGGTAAAACTATATTAGAATTAGGTGGAAATAATGCTATTATTGTTGATGAATCTGCAAATATGGATTTAGTTGTTCCAGGTATTGTATTTGGATCAGTAGGTACAGCAGGTCAACGATGTACATCTACTAGAAGAATCATTGTACATTCTGCTATATATGATAAATTAATTGATAAATTAATTAATGCGTATAAACAGGTTCGTATTGGGGACCCATTAAAAGTAGATACATTAATGGGGCCTCTTATTGATTCAAAAGCAATTGATGATTTTAATCAAGCTTTAGTAAAGGTTAAAAAAGAAGGTGGAGAAATTTTATATGGCGGAAATATTATACAAGGTGATGGTTGTTTTGTAGAGCCTACAATTGTTAAAGCTGAAAATCACTATCAAATAGTTCAAGATGAAACGTTTGCACCCATATTATATGTTATGAAATATAATACTTTAGATGAAGCTATAGATTTACATAATTCAGTTCCACAAGGTTTATCATCATCTATTTTTACAAATAGCATTATAAATTCCGAAACGTTTTTATCTCATAAAGGGAGTGATTGTGGAATTGCGAATGTTAATATTGGTACATCTGGAGCAGAAATAGGTGGAGCATTTGGCGGAGAAAAAGAAACAGGTGGAGGAAGAGAGTCAGGATCAGATGCTTGGAAAGCATATATGAGAAGACATACAAATACAATTAATTGGAGTAAAGAATTACCGTTGGCACAAGGTATTAAATTTGATTTATAAGGGAAAAGTATGACTGTAAAAGCAAAAGAAGTTAGAGAATTACTAGGTAAGAATATCTTGGCTGATGGATTTGAGCCAATATTAGATTTAGAGCAAAGTCATGATTCATGGATTGTTGATAAGCGAGATGGATCAGAGTACTTAGATATGTTTTCAATGTATGCTTCAGGATGTATTGGTTATAATCATCCAAATATCTTAAAAAATAAAGATTTATTAGCAAAAGTTTCATTATTTAAACCAACATTGTCTGATATTTATACCACAGAATATGCAGATTTTATGAAAGTTTTTAATCAAATAGCTATTCCTGAATATTTGAAAAATACATTTTTTATTGAAGGCGGAGGTTTAGCTGTTGAAAATGCGTTAAAAGTTGCTTTTGATTGGAAAGTAAGAAAAAATTTGCAAAATGGTATTGAAGGTAAGGGATATCAAATTTTACATTTTAAAGAAGCTTTTCATGGAAGAACAGGATATACTTTATCATTAACAAATACTGATCCAATTAAAACAAAATTTTTTCCAAAGTTTGATTGGCCTAGAATAGATAGTCCGTATTTATCATTTCCATTAAATGATGATGTAATTTCTAGTATTGAGCAAAAAGAAAAAAATGCGATTAATCAGATTAAGGAAGCTCTTAAAAACAATCCAAATGATATTGCAGGATTAATTATTGAGCCTATACAAGGTGAAGGTGGTGATAATCATTTTAGAGCTGAATTTTTTAAAGAATTAAAATCTTTATCAATTAAACATGAATTTTTATTGATTTATGATGAAGTTCAAACAGGTATTGGTATTACAGGAAAAATGTGGGCGCATGAACATTTTAAAGATTCTTTACCTGATATTATTTCGTTTGGTAAGAAAACACAAGTATGTGGATTATTAGCGGGTGATAGGCTAAATGAAGTAGAAAACCATGTTTTTAAAAGATCTAGTAGAATTAATTCAACTTTTGGTGGAAATTTGGTAGATATGGTAAGGTTTAAGATTATTTTAGAAACTATTAAAGAGTTTGATTTACTTGAAAATGCAAAAACAAATGGTCAATATTTACTTGAAGAGATAACAAAACTTGAAGATGAGTTTCCTGCGTTTCTTATAAACTCTAGAGGACGAGGTCTTTTTTGCTCATTTGATTTACCTTCTCCTGATGAAAGGGATCAGTTAGTTCAAGAAACCTATAAAAATAATTTAATTATACTTGGTTGTGGGATAAAAAGTATCAGATTTAGACCTCATTTAACAGTAACAAAATCTGAAATTGATTTTGCTATTAATATTATCAAGAAATCAATAAACAATATACTTAAATAGTGTATGGGATTTTATATATTGTAGCAACTCCTATTGGCAATTTGAGCGATATATCTGATAGAGCAAAAGAAGTTTTATCTGAGGTTAATTTAATAGCTGCTGAAGATACTCGTGTCTCAAGAAAAATTTTAAAAAAATTTACTATTAATAATAAAATGATGGTTTACAATAATTTTAATGAATCTAGGCAGGTAAATAAAATTGTTGAGTTATTAAAGGAAGGAAATAATATAGCTTTAGTTAGTGACGCAGGGACGCCTTGTATTAGTGATCCTGGTTATTTATTGGTTAATGAATGTAGAAAAAATGACATTAATGTTTTATCTATTCCAGGTCCTAGTTCTTTAATTTCAGCATTATCTACTAGCGGCCTACCTTCTGATTCATTTTATTTTGAAGGGTTTTTACCTAAAAAGAAGGGAAGAAAAACTAAGTTTGAATTTTTAAATACTCTTCCATGTACAATTGTTATATTTGAATCACCTAGGCGGGTATTGAAAACTCTATCAAATATTAAAGAATATATGGGTGATGAAAGAATAATTAGTATTCATCGTGAAATGACTAAAATGTATGAAGAAGTATTTTTAGGTACTATACCTGAATCTATTGATTACTTTTCTAATAAAAAGCCTAAGGGAGAATTTGTTTTAGTCTTAGCAAGAGAAGGCTATAAATTATGAAAAACAAATTGATAACTTTTGAGGGAATTGATGGGGTTGGTAAAACTACTCAAATTGATTTATTTTTAAAAAAAATAAAAGAAAATAATTTCAATTATGACTTATTTAGAGAACCTGGTGGAACGGAGCTTTCTGAGAAAATAAGAGATATTCTTCTTGATAATAATAATAGCATAGCTGATATAACAGAAACTTTGCTATTTTTAACTGCAAGATCAGATCTAGTTAATAAAAAAATAAAACCAAAATTGAAGAAAGGTGATTCATACATTGTTTGCGATCGGTTTTTAGATAGTACTTTAGCATATCAATCGTTTGGAAGAGGTATTGATTTAAAACTTATTCAATCTATTACTAATGCAGTAGTTGGTGAGGCTATTCCTTCAACTACATTTTTATTAGATTGCAATATAGATGTTAGTTTAAAAAGATTAGGTAAAAAAGATAGAATGGAAAGTTCAGGAAAAGACTTTTTATTAAAGGTAAAACAAGGGTTTTTAGAATTAGCTTTATTAAATAAAAATAGATATGTTATAATAGATGCTAATAAAAGTATTTCTCAAATTGAAAATTTCATATGGAATGAATTTAAAAATAGGTATTTAAAGTGAAAATAAGATTTATATATTTTTTAGTAATTTTATTTTTTATTCCAATTTATTCACAAGAAGATGATAGTAGTCTAGATGAATATTTTGAATTATATAATAAAATATTTGAAACTTTCACATCTAATTATGTTGATAGTTTAGATAAAACGGAATTAATAAAAGCTAGTTTTGATGGTATGTTCAAACGGGTTGACCCATACACAAAATTATATATTGGTTCTAGTAAAGATAGGTTAGAGATCTTGACTAAAGGAAAATATGGTGGAATTGGTATGCAGATTGGCTTAATTAAGGATACCTTAACTGTTTTAATGCCTTATGAAGATAGCCCATCTTATTCAGAAGGTATCCAATCTGGCGATCAAATATTAATGGTTGATTCTATTTCAACAATAGGTTTGTCTTCTACAGAATCTTCGGCATTAATCAGAGGGGAACTAGATAGTGAGCTGACTTTAAAAATCAGAAGGCCTGCTACAGATCAAGAAATGATGTTCAGTTTAGTAAGAGCAAATATAATTGTTAAAGATGTGCCTTTTTGGGAGGTTAATAATGATGGTGTTGCTTACATAAGAATAAAGAAATTTTCTAAAAATACTGCAAAAGATTTTAGAGCAGCTCTTAATCAAGTATTGAAAAATAGTAAAACTAAAGGATTGATTATTGATTTAAGAGGAAATACAGGAGGACTTTTAAGTAATGCTCTTAATATATTAGACCAATTAGTTCCTAAAGGTGAAAATTTATTAAAAACAAGAGGTAGAATTGATAAAGCAAATAGGACCTTTAATTCAAAATATGCTTCTAAAATATCTGAAGATTTTCCGATGGTTGTTCTTATAGATGGGAGGTCGGCTTCAGCAAGTGAAATTGTTTCTGGGACATTGCAAGATTTAGATCTGGCATTAATTTTAGGGACCAGTTCATTTGGCAAAGGCTTAGTTCAAAGAATATATAATGTAAATGATTCAATAAGTTTAAAAGTAACTACATCAAAATATTATACACCGTCAGGTCGCCTTATCCAGAAAAAAGATTATTTAGATAATGATGTTTTAACAGATGGTTTAGAGGATAAGGATTCAATATTTTTCACAAAAAATGGTAGGATTGTAAAAGGAGGAGGTGGAATTTATCCTGATATAGAAATTGAAAAACAAAAAATACCTCCACTTGTTCAATCTTTATATAGAGAAAGATTATTTGTTAAATTTGCTTCAGAGTATGTTTATAAAAAAGAATTAAAATTACCAATAACAATAAATAAAAAAACAATTAAAGATTTCATTAATTATGTTCAGAATTATGATATTAACTATAATGTTCCTGGTGAATTAGAATTGTCAGATTTAAAAGAAAATATTTATGATAAGTATGCTAAAAAAACTACATCTAATAGCAAAAAATATAAAAATCAACAGGAGCAATCTTATATAATTGTTGATGCTCATGGGTGGATGAGAGTTAAAAATGGTTTTGGAAAAACAATTAAAATGATTGCACCACAAAAACATAATTTAAATACTGGCGAATATTATTATGATGATATTAGAAAAATTATCCCTAAAGGTAAACTAAAAAATACGGACATTAATTATTTATCTTCTTTAACTAAAGATCTTGAAGATTATTTTAATGAAGTAAAAGTTCTTCAATATAATGATAGAGAAAATATAAAATGGCTAGAAAACGCCTTATTAAGAGAAATGTCTTTAGTTTTGGGTAATGAAAAAGAAAAAATAAAAGTTAGCTTATATAATGATATAGAATATTTAAAAGCAGCTGAATTAATTTTAGATCAACTGGAATATAATAAACTTATTTTTCCTAATAATCTAGTCGATTAGCTCAGTTGGTTAGAGCGCTACGTTGACATCGTAGAGGTCACTGGTTCGAATCCGGTATCGACTACTATAAAAATAACGATATATTTTATAGTTTGTTAAATAGTTTAAATTGCTTAAAATTGGTGCTCATAATATATAATGATAATTAAGGAGATATAGAAATAAATAAATCGAAAAAAGGCTTAAGGATTAATCAACAAATTAGATCAGATAAAGTTAGATTAATTGGAAATGATGGTGAGCAATTAGGTGTAGTTTCTATTGAAGAGGCTCTCGATAAAACTGATGAAGCTGGTTTAGATTTAGTTGAGATTTCTCCTAATATAGACCCTCCAGTTTGTAAAATATTAGATTATGGAAAATATATTTACGAAAAGCAAAAACTTGAAAAAAAGAATAAAAAGAAACAACATGTTATACATGTTAAGGAAATTAGGGTAAGACCAAATACAGGTGACCATGATTTGTTAACAAAACTATCTAGAGCTAAGAAATTTTTAGAAGCTGGTGATAAGGTTAAAATTACAGTAATGTATAGAGGAAGAGAAATGGCTAGACAAGATATGGGAGTGAATACATTAAATAGAGTTGTTGAAATATTAGATGATTTTGCTGAAATAGATAAACAAGCAAACATGGAAGGCAGAAGGCTGTCTTTGATTCTAAGCCCTAAATAAGGAGTAAATTAAGATGCCAAAGATGAAAACAAGAAAAAGTGTTGCAAAGAGATTTAAGAAAACTGGTACTGGAAAATTAGTTCATTCTAGAGCTGGTGGAAGTCACTTAAACATAAGAAAAAGCTCGAATCGGAAGAGGCGTCTCCGTAAGAGCACAACAATTAGCTCTGCTATGAGTAGCAGAAATAAAAAAATGATAAATTAGGGGAGTAATATGCCAAGAGCTAATAGT
>JAAZYZ010000043.1 GCA_014239355.1 Fidelibacterota bacterium | reverse complement strand
TTTAATTCTTATGATTTAAGGCCTGAAAAGGATAATCATAAACAGCAGGAGTATTATAAAGTGATTCTTACTTTATCAAATAAAAAATAGTTATGGAATTTTAAAATGAACAGAAATTTATTTTTTATATCATCAATAATTTTATTTTTAATAGCTTTGTATGCATTAAATAATTGGATTTTAATTATTAATCAGCCTGAAGCACAATCAGTTTATATGAGCAATAAAAAAGCTAAAATTAAAAAAGTAAAAGTTTATCACAAGGCAGCAAAAGATAATTATATTTTTTCAAAAATGATGGCTAATAATAGAGGTTCTTTAATTGACGCTGTTATTAAAAATCATCCAAAATTTTGGGGTGCTAATACTAAAAGGGGTATTTATGAGGGGTTTGACTCTAAATTTGATAAATTAATTCAAAATATAATTAAAAATCAGGATCTTGATATTGACTATAAACGGAGTATTAAATTAGGTAATTCAAGGTTTGCAAATAATATTAATAAGCAACTATATCAATTAGAATTTATTTGTGAATATGATAATTTAATTGCATTTATTGCTACGCTTGAAAAAAATGATAGGATTTATAATATTGAAGAGTTAAAAATAAAAAATCCTATTCAGAAAAATACTCCTGGAGTATATATTCATATGAAGGTTAATGAAATTAATATAGGTAAATAAAAAAATGAATTTAAGACAGCAATTTTTTTGGAAAATATTAATTGGATTATCAACAGCAATGATTTTGTTTTCTGTTTATAGTTCTTACTTTAAATATTCTGAATTAGTAGAATATCAGTTGGAATATAAGAAAGAATCTGAAGTTAAAGATAATAAAAACATGG
The DNA here is from genome assembly GCA_014239355.1 of Fidelibacterota bacterium. Next base: position 9,070 of record JAAZYZ010000043.1, on the reverse strand, counting down.
AACGAAAGACTAATTTTATATCTGAAAATCAGAATAAAAGAATTAATTTTGAACCAGATTTAGTTAGTGTTGTGGAAAAAACAATAACAGGTCATACTAGAGCAGGAATCAAAACAGACTCAAAAACAGATTGGGAGTCAAATGATCCTATATTTAGAGGAGTTACTAATAATCGTGCAATGATTGATTATAGAACAACTAAAGGTAAATTTTATAAACAAGGTCAGAAAATTGAAAATACTGATATGATAATAGAGTCATTCTCACGTGATTCTGTTATAATTAAGTACCCAACAGGTATTAGGGTATTTTATGTTGAAAGCTATCAAGAACTTAAAAAATAATAAATATGGACAAATAATATGCAAAAAATAATATTTAAGATAATGGGTTTACTATTAAGTATCTCATTTTTAATAACTCAATCAATTAATGAGAATTTAGTCACAATTCATGCTGAAGATGCTAATTTATCTAGCATTTTATCGATTATTGCTCAAGATAGTGATTTTAATATTGTAACAGGCCCAACTGTATCTCAAGATAAAAAATTAACTATTCACTTAGATGATACTCCAATTTTAGAGGCTTTAGATCTTATTATTAGAGCGTCTGGACTTAGTTATGAGGTTAAGGGTAATTCAATTTTAGTTGCTGAAGCAAGCAAATTAAATGAAGAAATCGGAATGATGACTTATGTCATTGAATTAAAATATTCTAATGCAAAAGATGTTAAAGATCTTCTTAAAAATATTACTCAAAATGTTACTATAGATAAATCAAGCAATAAATTACTAATTAAAGCCAGTCCAAAGAAAATTGCTGAAATTGAAAATGTTATTAATTCAATAGATGTTCCAGCAATCCAAATTATGTTAGAGGCTAGGCTTATTGAAATTTCTTCTGCTGATGAAGAGAAATTAGGTATTGATTGGTCTAAGCTAGCTCAGCTTTCAACAATTATAGCTGAAAATGCAGCACCAATTCAAGTTGAAGGTGGAGGAATGACTGGTTCACTTGTTCCTGGAATGAGTTATACGATTAGTGATGCCGGTGAGATTATTGAAGCATTTGAACCACAAACAACGGGTCAATTACCTGGGCAAATGTATTTTCAAAGAATGGATGGAAGTAATGGTTTAGGTTTTAGTAGACAAATGACAGCATTTGATGTTACGTTAGATATGTTAATTAAAAATAATGAAGCAACTGTACTTGCTAATTCTAAAGTTGTTACTATTAATGGACATGAAGCAAGCATATCAATGGTAGATGTAGTTCCATATATTTTATCAAGTGGTGGAGTTGGTGGCCAAGTTCAAGTTGCTAGAGAAGAAATTGGAATTAAATTAGATATTTTACCAACAGTTAATCAAGATGGGTTTATTACTACTCAAATCACACCTGAAGTGAGCTCTATATATGATTTTATTGGACCTGATCAGAATATTCCATGGGTTAAAAAAAGAGTTTCAAATACAACTATTAGAGTACAAAATGAAGAATCTATTATTATAGCAGGTCTTTTAGGTTCTGATAAAAGATATGAAACAAATAAAGTTCCATTTCTATGGAAACTTCCATATTTTGGAAAAAGATTTTTTACAACTACTTCAGAGATTGAAAGAACAACAGATTTAATCATTCAAATAACTCCAAAAATAGTTGAAGATACTTATTCAGGAATTGTTAAATCATCTAGTCATAAGCAGGCTGAGGAATCACTGAATCAGGTTGACATGGAGCAAGGTGATGAAATGAATGATAATGAAATTAAAATAGAAACTTTAGATCCAATTTATGATACAAAAGATGGGATTAATCAAATGGATGATGAAGTTGAGGAGGGTACTAAAAATGATGAATAAAATTACAACATATTCAATTTTAGCGTATTTACTGATATTTAGTTTATCATGTGATCAAAGATCTCCTGTAGATGGAGATGATGCTTCAGGTGGAGATTTAAGTGCTAATGATTTAATGATTGATAATAGTGGTATTTTAACTATTGATATAGTTGATTTAAATCAAGATGAATCTATAGATTTTGCTGTTATACCTATTGATGAAAACTCTGGAAAAATAACTGGAATAGATATTAATTTTGAAATATTAAACAATTCTCCTGGTTATTTAGAGTCTAGTACTATTACTGCTGATTCATCAGGTGCACAACAAACCTTTTATATTAGTCCTACATCTAATTTAAATGATGGGGCTTTCAATTTTAATTTAATTACTCAAATTCGTACATATGTTGCAGATGAGCCATCTGTTAATGATACTGTTTACATACTTTATGAAGATGGAAATTTACTAACTGAGGATGAAACTTTAAGTATTTTAACTGCTCAGCCAGACACAATTTCAATTGGTGAAGAAGCACTAGTTACAGCTTATTTAACAGGAACATTAAATGGTCAATCAGGCGTTGGAATACCTGATCAATATATACATTTTCAAAGTTTATTACCTGAAGATGGAGCTGATGGTGGCGTAGATTTTGGTGAAATGAATCCAGAATATGTAAAAACTGATTCTGTAGGTATGGTTCAGAGTTTATTTACACCTTTAAGCGAAACTGGATTTGGTAAAATTAGAGCGACTTATGATGATTTACTTGCTGAAACATATATTGAAGTATTATCAGGCGAAGCAATTAATATAGAGCTTGAAATTCCAACAGATAATAATTTACAAGTAACAGGTGGTGGTGGAATTGAATCGGTAACCATTACGGCAGTAATTAAAGATGGTGGAGGAAATATTGTAAATGATTCATATGCTGTAATATTTTCAGTTCCATGCCCATATCCAATTGATGGAATATGCCCTCTAGGAGATGGTGATTTTAGTAATGATATTATGTTAGATGGTATTCCATCTTCAGGTTCTATTCCAATAGTTGTTTCAGAAACAACAAATGGTGAAGCGAGTGTAACATTAAATAGTGGTAACAGGCCAGGTATTGTTACAATGAGAGTAGAATTATGTAAAATTGAAAATATGTCTGATAATGGTGAATGTAGTGATGTTATTTACGAAGCAGAAAGAATTGTAGCTGCAATCAGTACAGGACCAGCTGCTTATGGTGGAGTAGTTGCTGGTTGGGCTGAGGCGGACAGTACAGGTGGAGGAGTGTTTTCTATACCTATTACAGCAACATTTTGGGATGAGTGGACAAATCCAATTGCTGATTCTACTAGCGTTTATTGGTATATAAATCCAGAATATATTGCATCTGTAGACCCAGACTCTAAAATAGGTAATTGTGGTAATGGAGAACCAGGACAAGCTTGTACTAACGCTTACTATACTTCAGGTGAAATTTTTAGCACAGGTCAAATATGTGCTAAAGTATCTGGTCAAGTTGGAGGAGATGTGATTGCTTGTAGTGGTGGAGCAAGATGTGAAGATTTTTCTGAATTTGATTGTTTTTCAAATGAAGATCTTGGGTGTACATGGAATGAAGAATTTGACGAATGTTATTTTATCGCATCAGAGAAGTATTGCAATACATTATTTACACAAGAAGAGTGTGAATCTTCAGAAAATTCAATGCAGGCACCATACAATTGTATTTGGGATGAAGTGGCTGTCGCAATTATACCTGATTGGCAAACAAATATTGCTGATGGAGCTGGATGCCATTATTCCCCATTAGTTAATGGATTAGATGAGCAAGAATTTTCATTTGATGCAGATGGTGATGGAGTAGATGATTCATTTACAGGAGAGTGGGAAGCTGCAGGTATAATTTCACCTGATGATCCATTTTGTAATATTTCAGGATTAAATGAAATACAGTACCAACAATATAGTGAAGAGTGCGCAGCTAAAACTGTGTGTTCATGGGAATTTATTGCTGGAGGGACAGGTTCAACAGATGGAAGTATAGGAAGTTGTCTCTATAATGGTGGTGCATCAGGTACAGGTTATTTTAACCCATGTGTTGATTGCTCAATTGATATAATACCATTGTCTCCAACTGTAACAGATTACTGCCAAACAGGTGATGAGCCTCTTGATATATTAATCAGAGGTAGTTTGACAGATGCTTATGGTGATCCTGTATCACTTGGAGCGCTATTGATGGCTGTTTTTGATGCATCAGCATTTAATTTTGTATCAAGTGAGGATACTACAATTGATGAAGATATGGGGTATGAATTTGATCCTCCAATTCCAGCAAGTGCGACTCAAATTACAGATGCAAATGGAGAAGTTTATTGGATTGTTAGATTACCAAATGAAAATTGCCAACAAACTAATCCTGATGATCCTGACGTATTTTCTTGTAATAATGTTTATATGAGGGCTTATCTTTTAGATCCACTTAATGGTGAAAGTGCTGATTTAAATACAATCTTATATAAAAACTGTCAACCTTAAGTTTAAATTTAATTAGGAGTAAGAATATAAATGTCATTTAATCCACAATTTCAAAAAGTAGGTGATATATTAGTTTACGAAGGTGTGATTACTGAAGAGCAGCTACAAAAGGCTTTAAGTGAACAAAAAGAATCTAAAGAGAAATTAGGTCAAATCTTAATAAATGAGGATATTATAAGTGAAGCTCAACTTGTTAAGGCTTATTCTCAACAAATGGGGCATAAACATGTTTTAGAAAATGATCTTTTAGCTTTATCTGGAGATGATGTTAGTCTACTCTCTGAGGAATTTGCAAGAGAAAATCATGTAATTTCAATGAAAAAAACAGACTCAGGAATTTTGGTTGCTATGGAAGATCCTGAAGATTTAGATGCTATTGATGGTATTAGAAAAATTACAGGATTAAACCCAGAAATTTTAATAGCTGGTCGTTCAGCAATTGAAAATGCGATTAATAAATTATATGGGACGATTAAACAATCAGGCGAGATTGAAAGTGCTATTTCAAATATTAGTGTAATAAGTGGAGATGAAGAGGATAGTGATGAAGTAGATCTTTCTGAAGAAAACGTCTCAGCTGAAGAAGCGCCTTTTGTTAAACTAGTTAACCTTATGCTAACTCAAGCAATTAAGGAGAACTCTACTGATATCCATGTAGAACCTGGAAAAACAGAGGTTAATATTAGAATAAGAATTGATGGGGTATTAACTAAAATAATGTCTCCTCCAATAACTTCTCTTAATGGTATGATTACAAGGATAAAAATTCTGTCCAAGTTAAATATTGCAGAACATAGACTACCACAAGATGGTAGAATGAAATTGAAAATGGGTACAAAAGAAATTGATGTTCGTGTATCTATTTTACCAACAGTTCATGGTGAAAAAGCTGTATTAAGATTGTTAGGCGGTGGAGATAAAGAATTAAACTTATCTAATTTAGGATTTCCAAATAATAAATTAACAAAATTTAAAAAATGGATTAATCAACCTTATGGTATGATTATCATATCTGGTCCAACAGGAAGTGGTAAATCAACTACTTTATATGCTGCTTTACAGGAAATAAAATCTGATAGTATTAATATAACAACAGTTGAAGATCCTGTTGAATATCAAGTCCCAGGTGTAAATCAAATTCAGGTACATGATGCTATTGGTCTTTCATTTGCAGCTGCATTACGTTCAATTTTGAGACAAGACCCTGATGTATTATTAATTGGGGAGATTAGAGATCAAGAAACTGCAGATATAGCAGTTAAATTTTCCATGACTGGTCATTTGGTTTTTAGTACGGTTCATGCTAATGATGCTCCTTCAACAATCTCAAGATTATTAGATTTAGGAGTTCCTCCATTTTTACTAGGTTCATCTTTAAATTTAATTATGGCTCAAAGGTTGGTAAGAACAATTGATCCAAATGAAAAAGAAGAAGATTCCCCTTCAAATGAGCAGCTTCAAAGATTAGGTATATCTGAAAATGCAAATCAAATGACTTTCTATAAAGGAAAACCTACTCAACAAAATCATAATACTGGTTACAAAGGTCGTACTGCAATTCATGAAATATTAGAAGTTAATTCTTCTATAAGAGAAATGATTTTTGAAGGTAAAAGTGAGTTTGAGATAAAAGATCAAGCAATTAAAAATGGTATGACTCCTTTAAGGGAAGCTGGAATAGATAAAATTAAAGAAGGAGTAAGTACTGTGGAGGAAATTCTAAGAGCCACAGTTGAAGATAATTAATGCCAGAATTTTCTTATATAGCAAGAACACAAGAAGGTGTAAGAAAAGAAGATACTATTTCTGCCAACAATATTAAAGAAGCTTCTAATCTTTTAGTAGCTGACAATTTATCTATTGTAAAAATAACAGAAAGAGATACCTCTTTTGATTTTATGGGCCCTTTTATGGGAAGATTTAATCTTGCTATGGATAAATTCAAAAATCGCATCCCATTAACAAGTTTAGTTTTTTTTACACGCCAACTTTCCACTATGTTTAATGCTGGTTTAACTCTTGAAAAAGCAATCACCTTTTTATCTAAAGAAGAAAAGCATAAAGGGTTTAAAAAAGTAATTACTAATATAGAAAGTGATGTAAAAAAAGGTTTATTATTATCAGATGCTTTAAATAGGCATCCTGGAGTTTTTAATAATCTTTATGTATCATTAGTGCAAGCTGGAGAAGTAAGTGGTAAACTTGCAATAACTTTAGAAGAGTTAGCAAAATATTTAGAGGCAATGGAAGATACTCAACGTAAAGTTAAATCTGCAATGTATTACCCTACATTTATACTTATTTTTTTAGGATTAGTAATGGTAGTTTTATTTGCATTTATTATTCCTCAGTTTACTTCTGTTTATGAACAATTAAATGCTGAATTACCTGTATATACTCAAATGCTTTTAGATGCTGGAGATTGGCTAAGCAATAATTTAGTATCATTTTTTATGATAATTATATTATCATTGCTATCAATATGGCTTATTTTCTTAACAGATAGAGGTCGGTTAGTTAGAGATAATATGTTATTAAAACTTCCAATTTTTGGTTCTATTTTTAATCAAAGTGTTTTAAGTAAATTTGGCAAAACTTTTGGTATTTTAGTTGGTTCAGGTATTTCTGTTATAGATACAATGAATTTAGTTAAAAAGGTAGTTGATAATAGAGTTTATGAATTAGCGATTGAAAAAGCTGCTAAACAAATTGAAAATGGTAGCAGTATTTCTGATGCTTTAAAATTAACTGAAATATTTCCTGGAGTTCTAATTCAATTAATGAATACAGGTGAAGAAACTGGAGAAATAGATAAATTAGCAATAAAAGCATCAGATTTTTATTCTAAACAAGTTGATGCTATAGTTGATAGATTAACTTCTATAATCGAACCAGCTCTAATTGTATTGATTGGCATTATTATTGGTGTAGTATTAGTTGCAGTTTATATGCCTATATTTAAATTTGGAAATGCTTTTTAGATTAAAATGTTAATTTTATTTATTGTTTTAGGTCTTATTTTTGGTAGTTTTTTAAACGTTTTAATTCATAGACTTCCATTACATCAGTCTATAGCTTTTCCTTCTTCATATTGTCCCCATTGCAAAATAAGTATTAATTGGATTTATAATATACCTGTAATATCATATTTTGTTTTAAAAGGTAGATCTAATTGTTGTGCTGAGAAGATATCAATTAGATATCCAATTGTAGAATTAATTTCATCAATGCTATGGGTTTGGAGTTATTTTTATTTAAATGGAATTGCTAATCAAATATTTTTTTTAATTATAGCCTCTTGTTTATTAACTATTTTATTTACTGATTTTAATCATTTTTTTATACCTGTTGAATTAAATATAATAATATTTATTAGCTCTTTATTTAATTTATTAATTAACGATTCATCAAAAATTCAAGATCATTTTTTTTCTATGTTTTTATTATCATTTTATTTTTTAGTTTTAATGCTATTAAGTAGTTATTTATTAAAAAAAGATACTATGGGTTATGGTGATATTATTTTAATTGCTGTTACTACATTTTGGGTAGGATTAATAGATGGATTATTAATTATTTTCTTCGCATCTTTTTTTTCTATTATTCATTGGTTAATTTTGAGATTTACAAAGAATAACAAGAATATAATTTTACCATTTGGTTCAACTATTTCTTTAGCTGCTATTTTAATATTTATTATTAAATACACATTACATATTGACACAAACTTATTTTAGTGTATAAGAAGTATTCTGACTATTATACATTATAATGAAAGGGTTATAGAATGACAATCTTTATAAGAATTTTATTAATTGTATCATTTTCTTTAGCATTTGATATGGTTTCAAATAAAACATTTGAAATATTAAGTATTAATGAGGAAAGTACAGAAATTATTTTTGAAGCTCCAGAGATTGAAATTTCAAAAAATAATGAAGGTTTTTCAAAATTTAATACAGATGATATTATAGGAAAAACTATGGAAGATAATTTTCCTGAACTTCCAATTTATTCTTCTATGTTTCAAATGACACCAGGGATGGAATATGATATTGAGTATGAAGTACTTAGTTCATATCTTCTTGAAGATGTTAATTTCAAATCAATAAATAATAATCAAGATTCTGTTTACCCAATTGATAACATTTCTTTATCTGAGCCATTAGTTATGAGAGGTTTAGTTTTAGGTCAAATATCCTTTATTCCTTATAAATATTCTTTTGAAAATAAAACTTTAGAAGTGTATGAGGCTGTTCAAATAACAATATCAGAGTCACATAATTCTGAATTTAATTATTTTGTGCCAGAAAAAAGATCTTATATATTTGAAGAATTATATGAAAATTTTGTAATTAATTATACTAGGTCAGATAGAAGCGAAGATTATCAGATACCATCAATTCTATATATATGTGGTGGAAACTCAATTAATAACGCTTATTTTCAAGATTTAGTTAAGTGGAGACATAAACAAGGATATATTGTTACAGTAGTTTCAACAAGTGAGACAGGTAGTAGTGAATCTAATATTAATAATTATATTTCTAATGCTTACACAACTTGGGAAAATCCTCCTGAAATTGTAGGCCTAGTTGGGGATGTTGGAGGCTCTTATAATATTGCTTGTGATTCTTATCAATGGGGAGGCTATTCAGGATCAAGTGATGTAATT
>JAAZYZ010000042.1 GCA_014239355.1 Fidelibacterota bacterium | reverse complement strand
AGGTGGTGGTAGTGAAGGTATTATGTCTGTAATTATGAGAACTTTTTTAAACGCAGATGATGAAATTATAGCAACAGAAAATTCCTTTATTGGGTTTAGAGTTTTAGCAAATGCTAGCGGATTTAAGGTCAATTGGGTTCCGATGAATAATTATCATCATAATTTAGAGAAAATGGCATCTAAGATTAATGATAATACTAAGGTAATTTATTTAGCTAATCCAGATAACCCTACTGGAACTTTTTTTACTAAAAAGGTATTTGAAAAGTTTATGAAGTCAGTACCATCTAGAGTGATAGTATTATTAGATGAAGCGTACTTTGAATATGCTTGTCATATTGATGATTATCCAGATTCTATGCATTATCGATATGATAATGTTATTACATTAAGAACCTTTTCTAAAGCTCAAGGTTTAGCAGGCTTTAGGGTAGGTTATGGTTTTGCTGATAAACAATTAATCGAAAATTTAATGAAAGTAAAATTACCTTTTGAACCTTCATCTTTAGGCCAGTATGCTGCATGTATAGCTATGGATGATGATGATCATTTAGTTAATTCAATTAAAATGAACAATTCAGAAAAAGTAAGATTAAAACAATTTTTTGAAGATATAAATTTTAATTATATTCCAAGTGCTACTAATTTTATAACTTTAGAATTTAAAACCAAAGAGATAGCTTCAGATTTGTGTAATTCTTTACTTAAACGAGGAGTTATATTGAGACATCTAATTAGTTTTGGATTACCTAATTGCGTTAGAATTACAGTAGGTTTACCAGAAGAGAATGATTTTTTAATTAAAAACATAAAGGAGTTAATATAATTTATGTATATGACCGATAAATGGGAAGGTCAAGAGCATTTCAATATAAAAAGATTTAAATATATTGAGTTTTATGTAGGTAATGCAAAACAAGTAGTTCATTTTTATAGATCTGCTTTTGGGTTTACTCCTTATGCTTATTGTGGTCCAGAAACAGGAGTTTATTCTCATGTATCTTATGTTTTGAAAAGTAGAAAAATATTTTTTGTATTTACAACCCCATTAAAATCTTCTCACTTTGCTTCTGATTGGTTAAGAAAACATGGTGATGGTGTTAGAGACGTGGCATTTGATGTTGAAGATGTTAATTTTGTTTATAACTCTTGTATAGAGAGAGGTGCTATACCAAATATTGAACCTCATTCTGATAAAGAAGAAGGTTTATTTTGTAGTGCTTCAATTAAAACCTATGGTGATACAATACATTCTTTTATAGATGACACTAAATATAAGGGTTTATGGGCCCCAAAATTTAAAGATCTACATTTACCTGTTATAAAAACATCTGATAGTAAATTAGTTTTAATTGATCATGTAGTTGGAAATGTTGAATTGGATAAAATGGATTTTTGGCGTGAATATTATGAAAAAGTATTTGGCTTTGGAACCTTTGTAAGGTTTGATGAAGGTGATATATCAACGCAATATTCAGCTTTAAAGAGTATAGTTTTACGTTCGAAAAATTGGAAAATAAAACTGCCAATAAATGAGCCAGCAGAAGGTTTAAAAAAATCACAAATAGAAGAGTATTTAGAGTTTAATGAAGGTGCAGGAGTTCAGCATATAGCAATTTTAACTGATGATATAATTACATCTATTGCAAATTTAAAAAATGATGGTGTTGAATTTTTAGACATTCCTCACACCTATTATGATAATTTATTAAAAAGAGTTGGTGGTATAGATGAAGATATTAAGAGATTAAAAGAATTAAATATTTTGGTAGATAGAGATGAATATGGTTATTTATTACAAATATTTACTAAACCTTTACAAGATCGTCCTACTTTGTTTATTGAAATTATTCAACGAAAAGGCTCTAAAGGTTTTGGGCAAGGTAATTTTCAGGCTTTATTTGAATCTATAGAAAAAGCACAAGGTGAAAGGGGTAATTTGTAAAATGCCATTTTATCAAACTAGAGGGTTAGTTTCTCCTAAAAGGCATACTGTATTTAAAAGAAGTGCTAAATCTATATATTATGAAGAATTAGTTAGTCGTGAGGGCTTTTCAAGTGTATATTCTAATCTTTATCATTTAAAAATGCCTACAAGAGTTTCAAAATTAGGTTCATTGTATCCATTTAAAATTAAAAAAATTAATAATAAACATCAGGCTAGACACATTCAAACACAACATATCCCAGATAAGGGAGATATTATTTATGATCGAATTCCTTTACTTTTCAATGATGATGTAATAATCCATAAAGCTCATATAACACAAAATATGGATAGTTTTTATAGAAATGCACATTTTGATGAGGTAATATATATACAGAGAGGTGCAGGTAAGTTGTTGACAAATTTTGGGGAGTTAGAAATAAAAATAGGTGATTATATTGTTATTCCTAGAGGAGTCATCTGGAAGCTTGAAATTAATGATACTATTAGATGTTTAGTTATTGAGTCTAAATCTCCAGTTGAAACTCCAAGGAGATATAGAAATAAATTTGGGCAATTATTAGAGCATTCTCCATTTTGTGAAAGAGATATTAGGACACCAGATTTAATAGATCCTAAAGATGAGGAGGGTAGTTTTAAAATTAATGTTAGAACTAATCAAGGTCTTCAAGAAATGTTTTATGCGCATCATCCTTTTGATTTAGTGGGTTGGGATGGGTATTACTTCCCATGGATATTTAATATTAATGATTTTGAACCTATTACAGGAAGTCTTCATCAGCCACCTCCTGTACATCAAACATTTTCATCTAATGGATTTGTTATATGTTCCTTTGTAAGTAGAATGTTTGATTATCATAAAGATGCTATACCAGCTCCTTATCCTCATTCTAATGTAGATTCTGATGAGGTTATTTTTTATTCTCAAGGAGATTTTATGAGTAGAAAAGGGGTAGGTTTAGAATCTATTACTTATCATCCTATGGGGTTTCCTCATGGACCTCAACCAGGTAAATATGAAGCTTCAATTGGTAAGAAAAGAACTGATGAATTAGCAGTTATGGTTGATACTTTCAAGCCATTATATATTACTGAAAATTCACTTAAGATAGAAGATGATAAATATTATTTAAGTTGGTTATAAATATAAATGTTACAATTATTAATTAAAGTAAAATATAATCTATGAAAAAACAATACAATCCAAAAGATTTAGATATTAAAACTAATTATCATCTGATGATTTCAGGTATTGTCCCAAGACCTATAGCGTTTGTTTCTTCTATTAGTAATAATAATGAAGTAAATCTTGCTCCATATTCTTTTTTTAATGGGTTTGGAGCAAATCCTCCAATTGTAGGTTTTTCGCCAGCTTTGAGTGGTAGAACAGGCAAACCAAAAGATACTCTATTAAATATTCAAGAAACTAAAGAATTTACAATTTCAATTGCTAATTCAAATATGGTTGGTCAAGTGAGTTTATCTTCATGTGAATATGAAAGATCAATTGATGAGTTTGAAAAAACTGGATTAACAAAACAAAAGTCTACCATTGTAAATCCTCCTTTTGTAGGAGAATCTTCATTTGTTATGGAATGTAAGTTACATGATATAATTTATTTAGGAAATAAACCAGCTAGTGGAAATTTAATTCTTGGAGAGATAGTGATGTTTCATATATCAGAAAATATTTTAGATACTAAAGGTGTAGTGGATCCTAATTTATTAGATGCTATTTCTAGAATGGGAGGTTCATGGTATTCAAAATCTAAAGACGGTTTATTTGAATTTAAAAAACCTCGTCATAATGGTTTAGGTTTTGATGCTATTCCTCAGAAGATCTTAAATAGTAATGTTATTACTGCAAATGAGCTATCACAACTTTCAAGTGTTAATAAAAAACCTAAAATTGTAGATACAATTTATAAAGAGTATAAAAATGATTCCTTAAATGATTTAGAGTTACTATGTAAAAAATTTATTAATGAGGGGTTATTTGATTGTGCTTGGACTATCGTTAGTATTCTTGAAGAAAGATAGTTATGGAAGATATTCTTTGGCAGCCTACTAGCTATCATTATAACGAATCTAATATTGCAAAATTTATTTCATTTGTAAATAATCATTATAAAAAAGATATAAAAAATTATGATGATTTATATAATTGGAGTATTACTGATGTTTCAGATTTTTGGAACAGTGTTTACCAGTTTTGTAATATAAAACTTTCATCAAACCCAAAAACTATATTTAACAGAAAAGATTCTTTTATAGGTTCTACTTTTTTTGATGGAGCTAAGCTTAATTTTGCAGAAAATTTATTAAAATTTAGAGATGATTCAATAGCTATTGAATATTTCTGTGAAGATCAAATAAAAGGTAAAATTACTTACAGTCAATTATTTGATAGAGTTAATAGATGCGCTCTTTATTTAAAATCTTTAGGTATTAAAGAAGGTGATAGGGTTGCAGCTTTTATGCCTAACATCCCAGAATCTATTATTGCAATGTTAGCAGCATCTTCTATTGGAGCTATTTGGAGTTCATGTTCTCCTGATTTTGGTATTAAGGGTGTGTTAGATCGTTTTACACAAATAAATCCAAAGATATTATTTGTAAGTGATGGATATTTTTATAAAGGTAAAAAAATAAATTTATCATCTAAAATTAACCAAATTAGAGATGCTTTAGATTCAATTAATCAAACAATATGTGTAAACCTTATAGGTGCTTCTGATATAGATAATTGTATTTATTGGAATGATATGCCTGATTCAAATGATTCTCTTGAATTTGTTCAGCTCCCTTTTTCACATCCTTTATATATTATGTATTCATCAGGAACAACAGGCAAGCCTAAAAGTATTGTTCATTCTTCTGGAGGGACATTAGTTCAACATTTGAAAGAATTAGTTCTTCATTCTGATTTAAAAAGAAGTGACAAAATATTTTATTTTACAACATGTGGTTGGATGATGTGGAATTGGCTTGTATCTAGTCTTGCTGTAGGAGCAACTTTAGTACTTTATGATGGAAATCCTTTTTATCCTCATAAAGATTCTTTACTTGATATAGCTGATTCAATTGATTTATCTGTTTTTGGTACAAGTGCCAAATATATTTCATTTTTAGAACAAAATAATATTATTCCTAACAAATATTCTTTTAAAAAATTACGTTTAATTCTTTCTACGGGTTCACCTCTTATTGAAGAGAATTTTGATTTTGTATATAATAATTGGAAACATGATGTACAATTATGTTCTATATCTGGAGGGACTGATATAATATCTTGTTTTGCTTTAGGTAATCCTATTAAGCCAATTATAAGGGGGAAACTACAATCTTTAGGTCTTGGTATGGATGTTAAAAGTTTTGATAAAAATGGAAAAATACTTATTGCTGATAAGGGAGAACTTGTATGTGTGACTCCTTTTCCTTCTATGCCCATTTATTTTTTTAATGATCATAATAATTTAAAATATAAAAATGCTTATTTTGATACTTATCCAAATATTTGGAGGCATGGTGATTATATTTCTATTTATAAAGATGGTACAGTGAAAATTTTTGGAAGATCAGATACAACTCTTAATCCTGGTGGAGTAAGAATTGGTACTGCAGAAATATATAGAATTTTAGATAAAATAAAATATATAGAAGATAGTGTTGTGATAGGGTATGATTATAATGATGATGAAGTTATTATTTTGTTTGTTAAAATGCCGACAAAACAATTAACAGATAAAATAAGAAAAGATATTAAAAATTATATAAAAATTAATTGTTCTCCTAGGCATGTTCCTTATAGAATTATTCAAATTCAAGATATTCCTTATACAATTAATGGTAAAAAAGTTGAATTAGCAGTTAAAAATATTATTGAAGATAAAGATGTAATAAATATTGATGCCTTATCAAATCCTGAAAGTTTAGATTTTTATAAAAATATTGATATTATAGAAAAAAATGGATAAAATGTATCAATTTTATAAAGCCTCAATAATTACAGTTATATTACTTTATATACTTGTACTTGTTGGTGGTTTTGTTAGAATAACAGAATCAGGTGATGATTGTCCTGATTGGCCAAAATGTTATGGCAGTTGGATTCCTCCTTTTTCAATTGATGATATCCCTGAAGAATTTAATCCTACACAGGATAAAGTTTATGGCTCATGGATAGAATATTTCAATCGTTTAGTAGGTGTAGTGTTGGGTATATCTATGCTTTATACTTTTTTAAAATCGTTTTATGTTTTCAAAAAAGATAAGTTTCTCTTTTATGGGTCATTTTGCTCTTTATTATTGATTATTATTGCTGGCTGGTTTGGAGGACAAATTGCTACAAGTATTGATGGACAAAATATTATTTACCAACATTCTGTAAGTATTCATCTATATATTGCTATTTTAACTACTATTTCTTTAGTTTATACTACCAATAGGGGTTTTATAGCAATGTTCCCTAATTTAGAAGACAATACTAATTATTCACCTTCATCAAAAATAATATTATTATTAATTTTTATAATTAATTTAATGTTAGTTTTTTCTGGATCTTATATTAGAACATTTTTAGATGATAATTTATTAATACATTTCCCTTATTTCATTCGTATGGAAAAATATGTACATCAAACAGATTTAGTAAAGTTCATTCATCCTTTTTTAGGTTTTTCAATGTTGACTTGTTCTGCTATACTTTGGAATCATATTATAAATCTTAGCAAACCTTCTAAAACAGTAAAATTAATAGTGAAATTTATTTTATATGCAATTTGTACTCAAATATTAATAGGGGAAGGTTTACGATTTAATATAATTCATGAATCTTTTAGATTGTATCATTTATGGTTGTCCAGTGTAATTTTAGGACTTATTATAATTGCTTTTCAAAGGATTAAATTAAAGTATGATTAAAAATTATATAGAAATGATGAAATTTAGAATTAGCCTTTTAGTATTACTAACAGGTTATTTAGGGTTTTATTTAGGTTTAAGATCTGAGGGGTTATTAAATATAAACCATTATGATAATTTATTGTTTTTATTAATAGGAATGTTTTTTTCCTCTACTGGTTGTGCAGTTTTGAATCAATACTTAGAAAAAGATTTTGATGCTCAGATGAAACGAACAATGAAAAGACCGATTCCATCAAACAGAATAAAGCCTCTTAATGCATTATTATTTGGTTCTATTTTATCTGTTTTTGGTGTATTTTTTATTTTTCAAACTGTTAATCAATTAACAGCAATAATATGTCTATTAACAATTTTCTTATATTTATTTGTTTATACTCCAAGTAAGAGGTTTAGCACTTTTAATACACTTATAGGTTCTGTACCTGGAGCTTTGCCTGTTCTTGGTGGGTGGACAGCTGCAACCAATAGTATTAGTTCAGTT
>JAAZYZ010000041.1 GCA_014239355.1 Fidelibacterota bacterium | reverse complement strand
CTATTTGTTAGCCTACAATGAAAATAATATTGGTTATACCAATCTTGTGGAAAAGTTATTTAAAATAAAATTATCTAAAAAATATCAACAATCTAATTGGGAAATGAGGCCTCTTTCTAAGTCCCAAATAGACTATGCTGCGAATGATGTCAAATTCTTACCAAAGATACATGAAATAATTTTAAGAGAAATCAGAAAAAAAAGGAAAATAAAAAAACTAAATATAGAAATTAATAAATTAAAAGCGATAGAAAATATATTTGATATAAAAAACGCATATAAAAGAATTAAAACAAAAAAACTTTCAATTAAAGAATTAAAAATATTAAAATTAATTGCCGAATGGAGAGAAGAACTGGCTCAAAAGATAAACATTCCTAGAAACTGGGTTGTCTCAGATAAATTGATAATACAAGTTATTAAGAAAAAAAATTTAAAATTAATCCCAAAAAATAACAAAAATAGAAACCTTAATTCTAGAGTAAAGGATTTCAACAAATTTTTAGAAATCAATAAACTTATTTAAAAATGAAATACTTATCTTGGTCTTTTTTTCTAAAGATAGGCTATCTATTTTTTGTAAGAAATTAAAAATTGCCCCATAGTCTCTCTCAATTCTCTTGATAATAAAAGATATAACGGAAGGATCTATATTGATTTGTTGATCTTGAAAAAACTTAACAATCAAAGCGTTAACAAGATTATCGTCAGGAGGCATAATTGTTGCAGATGAAAATGAATTAAATCTTGATTCTAAATCCTTTAGCTTAATATTTTTAAATTTATTTTTATCTAATGTTATTAAAATATTCTTCTTATTAAATAATGTTCTGTTATAAATATGGAAAAATATTTCTTCATCATCACCAGATAAATTATGAAAATTATCTAAAACAAAATTTTCTTTTGTATTTATCTCAGAAAGTGGAAAATCAATATCTAGATTGTAAATATTAGCATTAGATTTTTCTTTCCAAACATTAGCCAGATGTGATTTTCCTGATTTTTCAGGTCCAAAGATAATAGCAGCTCCATTAAACCAATTAGGCCATAATTTTATCAACTCCGAAGCTTCAAGGTTATTATCGTTTACGTAAAAATCCTCTGAATTAAAATTCTTAATATTGATTAAATTAAAAACTAACTGAGCTGTCATATGTATTAATTATAATTTAACCATTGTCTGATATACAGCAACAATGATGCTACCGTTGTTGCAATAACCATATACATGACCACATCTATTAAATATGTAAGTACAGGTGTAAGATCAAATGAGACAATATTATTAACTAACACTAAAATAATAAGAACAAACTGTAGAAAAGTATTAATTTTACTAACTCTTATTGGATTGATGTCTAATTTCTGATTCATTGCAAATGACAAGCCAAAAGCTCCCATAATTATAATATCTCTAGAAATTACTATTATGATTACAAAAATAGGTAAAAGATTCTGAGTCCCAATCAACATATAAGCAGAAATAATAAAAGCCTTATCTGCAATTGAATCAAGATATGAACCAATTTCACTTTGTGCGTTGAATAATCTTGCAATAAATCCATCTAGAAAATCACTAACAGCAATAAACAATGTTGTTATGAGCGCATATAAAAAGTAATCGAATAAAATCAACCATGCAACAAGCGGGATTAATATTATTCTAAAAATCGATAATATATTTGGAATTTTTTTAATCATCTTAAAACTTGAATTTTATAAATCTTACCTAAGTTAACTGGCAGTATATTATTTTGTGATAAAACAAGTTCAAATTTATTATTATCACCATGGAATTCTATAATTCCTTCGATGCTGTGCAAATCAAATGACAAAATATGATAATTTGAAATTAATTCAATTGTTTCAAGAATAGCTTTTAAAGACACCCATTCATTTATTGACTCAAAATTAAAATTAAATGTATATTTAAATTTCTCATCTGCTTGTGAAGTAAGCTTGACCCAATTAACCAATATCTGTTCTTTTAAATCACTTATAATTGAATTAATTAAATCATCTTTATAAAGGTTATATTCACCAGTGTACGTAGATCTATAAATGGTACTTTTATTATTCACTATTATCTTTGAAATAATATTAAATTCTATGATGCCATTGGAAATCAACTTTGGCTCACACCATATAAAGACTATATTAGAAGAATCTCTTAACAGATTAGGATGATCAAACTCTCCACTTAAAAATGAATTCAAAGATATATTTTTATATTGATCATGATCAAATGTTTGAATGTTTAGTTCTAAATTGTCATCTTTATTTACAGATTCTATCCATTCAGTGTTCCAAATATTATTTAAAATAAAAAAACTGTTTTGTTTATCAAGAATTGTAAAAACTTTTATTTCTTTAGATTTTACTTCTGAGAACATTAAGGATCTAGACGTATAATATTCACGAATTTTGTAAGGGTTAAAATTGATATTGAAGATACCTCTATAATATTCTTCTGTAATAGTTTCATCAACAAACTCAATACTTTCAACTAAATAAGAATATTTTTCTTCTTCT
>JAAZYZ010000040.1 GCA_014239355.1 Fidelibacterota bacterium | reverse complement strand
TTTCTTAATCTTCTACGCTCGTATTTATCATTTATTTTTTTAGAAATCCCTATGTAGGTTTGATTTGGGATTAATACTATTAAGGCTCCAGGAATTGAAATATCAGTTGTAATTCTAGCTCCTTTACCTGCAAAAGGTTCTTTTACGACTTGAACTAAAATTTCATCACTAATTTTTAGGTTTTTATTTTTCTTTATTTTAGATTTTTTTTGATCCTCAAAAGAAATATTTTTATAATTTTCTTCATTATCTAATTCTGATAATGGAAGAAATGCATTAACATCACTATTAATATCAATAAATGCTGCTTCTATCCCAGGAATAATATTTTGGACTAAACCATTATAAATATTCCCAACCATTTTAGTATGGTTAGGGAAATCAATATATAATTCTACTAATTGTTCATTTTCTGTAATCGCAATACGATTACTACTTATACTAGAATTAATATAAATATCTTTGGAAGTTTCTCCCATAGAGTCTCCTTATTAATTATTATCAAAATAATTTAATTATTATCTATTCTATTATTTTGATTAATAGGAATGTGGGATATGAAAAGCTTTTATCAGATGAAAAAAAATAAAATTAAAGTAAAAAAATAATATACCCGAGGTATATCTATCTAATAATAAACAAAAAAAATAAATCCACAATCATAAAAATCATTTACTAACTTAGTTCTAATTTAAACTAAAATATTATTTATTTAAATCTATTTTTATTTATTAAAATAACACATGGATAAAGACAAAATTATTGCATTATTAAAACAAATTAATTATCCTGGGTATAATAGAGATATTGTGTCATTTGGAATCATTAATAAATTAAGTTTAAAAGATAATAAACTGTTATTGCAATTAAATTTAAAAGCTGACTCTAAAATTATTGATAAGATTAAAAATTCTATTCACAATATTTTAAAATCAGAATTTAATAGTTTAGAAATCAGCATCGAAATTATCTCTTCCAAAGAACAAAACAATATTGTTGGTGATATTAAAACGTTAAGTAAGGTTAAAAATATTGTTGCAATAGCAAGTGGAAAAGGTGGGGTAGGTAAATCTACTACTACAGTAAATCTTGCATCTACCCTATCAAAAAAATTAAAAGTTGGGATCTTAGATCTAGATATATATGGTCCTAGTTTACCTATGGCTTTAGGCTGTTCAGAAAAACCTGTGATGAATTCTGATAATTTATTAGTTCCTATTGAAAAACATGGAATGAAATTAATGTCATTTGGATTTTTAAATGATGAAGATGCTCCTACAATATGGAGAGGTCCTATGGTTTCAAGGATGACAGAACAATTTTTTGCGCAAGTAGATTGGGGGGAACTAGATATATTATTTTTAGATTTACCTCCAGGCACAGGAGATATTCAACTAACATTAGTTCAGAAGGTTGCTTTATCTGGTGCTATAATTATTACAACTCCTCAAGACTTAGCGTTATTAGATGTGAAAAAAGCTTCTGATATGTTTAATAAATTAAAAACTCCAATATTAGGTGTAGTAGAAAATATGTCTAATTTATATTTAGAAGGACAAATATATAATTCCAATGGAGATTTAATTGATGGTTTTATTAAAATGAATAATCAAGAATACAATATAAAAAATGGTTTATTCTCAATTGATTTAGAAGTTTTTAAAGGTACAGGAGGTAATAATGAGAGTGATAGGTTAAATGTTCCTCTATTATCTCGTATTCCTATTGACTCTAATTTAGCATTGTCAACAGATCAAGGAACTCCTTATGTTGATAAGCATAAAAATACATATGTAAAATCATGCTATGATGAGATAAGTAGTAAAATTATCGAAGAATTAGGTATATAATATTGACAAAATTAAATTTAGATAAATTACCAGAACACATTGCTATTATTATGGATGGAAATGGTAGGTGGGCAAAATCCAAAATGTTACCACGTTCTATTGGGCATAAAAATGGTGTAAAATCCGTCAGATTAATATCTGAGGTATGTTCTGATCTAAAAATTAAACATTTAACTTTATATACTTTATCTTTAGAAAACTTTAATCGTCCAGAGTCAGAATTAAATAATTTAATGTCTTTACTGTCGCATACAATTAAAAGTGAAGTTTCAAAAATGAAAAAAAATAATATTAGATTCAATATTTTTGGCTTTCGAAACAAATTACCATCAAGGGTAAACAAGGAATTAGATTTTGCAATTTCTGAGACAAAAAATAATGATGGATTGAATTTAAATCTTGCTCTTGCATATAGTTCTCGTTATGAATTAACCAATGCAATTATAAATATGTCTCAAGCTGTTTTAGACAAAAAAATAACAATTGGTGATATTAATGAAAAAAAAGTTGATGAATATTTACTTACAAAAGGTGTTCCTGATCCAGAGTTATTAATTAGAACTGGTGGTACTGCTAGATTAAGTAATTTTCTTCTATGGCAAAGTGCATATACGGAAATACATTTTACAGATAAGTACTGGCCAGATTTTAATAAACAGGATTTAAATAAAGCTTTGATTGATTTTCAAAATCGTGATAGAAAATTTGGAAAAATTAAAAATTAATTATGAAAAACTACATTTATATTATTATTATATTATTTTCTTTTGGAATTACTCAAAATACAGAATTAAAAATTTCTAATATTACTGTTGAAGGAAATAGTATTATGCTAGAACAGGATATTATTAATTTTTCTGGGTTATCTCCTGATACATATATTAATGCAATCGAAATCCAAAATGCCATTAATAGATTATGGTTATTAAATAAATTTAAAAATATACAGATTGATTTAGAAGAAACAAATTATGGTATTACTAATCTTATTATCAAAATTGAAGAACATCCGATTTTAAATGAAATTATTTTTAAAGGAGATTATTTTAATTTTAAATTATTTAAATTCAAAAAATCAAAATCAGAATTAAAAAAAATATCTGAGTTAGAGCCGGGGACATCATTAAGTAATCAAAAAGTTAATAAAGCATTAAATTTAATTAAAGAAAATTTCATACAGAGAAATTTCCATGATGCAAACATTTCTTATGATTTGGTAGATGTAGATTCTAATACTAATCAAAAAAATATTTTATTTAATATTAATTCTGGAGAAAAATCAAAGATACATGATATTAAAATTATTGTTAATGATCAAGTATTAGATAATATGACTGTAATAGGTTTAATTAAGAATAGATTTAGTGAAGATACTAATATTATTAAAAATGATATCTTAAAAAATTTAGCTGATATCAGCATTTGGAAATGGTATACACCATGGAGAGGTAATTATAATAATGATAAATTAGAAGAAATGGTTTCTGATTTAACTAATTATTATAAATATAGTGGATATTTAGATTTTAGTATTAATAGTTATCAATTTAGTAAATCAAAAAAATTATTTAATAAAGATCAAAATACTTTAGTAATTGATATTAATTCAGGCAAAAAATATTCCGTTCAAAATATAAATATTGTTGGTAATTATATTTTTAATGATTCAACTCTAAAGTCAAAATTTATTCTTGAACCTGGAGATATTTTTGATGGAATGAAATTTGATATATCTACTATGAATTTAAATAACTTATATAGAGATAAAGGGTATTTATTTTCCCAAATCAATCCTTCTGTTGTTCCATTAAATGATAGCGAACTTAACATTAACATTAAGATCAATGAAAAATCAGTAGTATATGTTAATAGAGTAGTTATTAAAGGTAATGAAACAACAAAAGATAATGTCATTAGAAGAGATATTGATATTATTCCGGGCGAAATATTTAGTCAGTCAGCTGTTATGGAGAGTTATAGAAAATTATTTATGCTGAATTTTTTTGAGACTGTTACTCCTGATATTATTCCAATTGATGGAAAAAATGAAGTAGATGTTATTTTTGATGTTTCAGAAAAAGGTAGCGGACAATTAAATTTTTCAGCAGGTTATAGTGGATTATTAGGGTTTACTGGAGGCGGCGGATTTTCTTTTCCTAATTTTTTAGGCACAGGGCAGAGTTTAAGTCTTAACTATCAAAGAGGAATTTCAAATCAGCAACAATCTTCTATACCTGTAAATAATTCAAACGCAAGTGCTAACCAACAATTTTCGATAAGCTATGTTGAACCTAGACTATTTAATACTCATAATCTTATGGGGTTTTCTGCTAATTATCAAGAACGAGGGCAGAGCAATTCCCAACCCTTTGATTCAAAAATTATTGGTTTAGGTATTAGATTTGGAAGAAGATTTCAGTGGCCAGATAAATATTTTAAAGGTTCTTGGAATTTAAATGGTTCTCAAAGAGAATATTTTTCTGATGATCGTGATGCTTTAATTTCTTATTATTCTTCTTCTATTGAAGATTATATTGAGTATAAAAATGATAAATATATATTCCCTACTTCAGGTTTAAAAATTACTCAAAGCATTTCAAGAGATAATAGAAATCATCCTGAGTTTCCAACTGAAGGTTCACAGTTTAATTGGAATTTTACACTTTCTGGAATATTTTTAGGTGGTAGTGAAGATTATTTAAAAAATGAAATAGAATTTAAATGGTACAATGAAATTGTTGACAAATTAGTAATACATCAACAATTGAAAACTGGATTATTAAATCCTATTGAATCTTCAGGCAGATCAATTGTCCCCTATTCTGCTCGATTTAGAATGGGTGGAGCTTTGCCCTATGGTGAAATGCTTAGAGGTTATGGCGATAATATGATTGGTCCTATAGGAGCATCTTATCCTAAGGGCGGTAATATTATGTTAAAATATTCATTAGAATTAAGATATTTAGTATCAGAAAATCCAAATATGTATATTTTATGCTTTGCTGAAGCAGGTAATGTTTGGGATGAAATTAAGATGGTTGATCCATTTACCTTAAGAAGGTCTATGGGAGTAGGAGCAAGAGTAATGATGCCTATGTTAGGCATATTAGGTTATGATATAGCTTATGGATTTGATTCTAGTGTTGAAGAATTTTTGACTGGAAATAATGGTGCACATGGATGGGAATATCATTTTATATTTGGGTTACCTATTAATTAGAAAATATTATTAATTTACAATAAAGGAGATGGAAGTGATAAAATTAATTAATAAAGTAGTAATAGTGGTGTTTTTCAGCGTTTTAATATCAGAAATTAAAATAGGATATTTAAATGCAGATAAAATTCTAACAGAGCTTGATGAAGTGAGACAGGTTCAAATTCAGCTTGAAAAAGAACAAAGAAAAATTGAATCTGATTACATGAATTTAGAAATGGAATTAGATAGCTTGTTTCGTAGTTATGAACAACAAAAAATGTTAATGAGTGAAGAAAGACGTAGTAAGCTTGAAAAAACATTAACTGATAAACAGGCAGAACTTCAAAGGTTTCAAGTAGAAAAAGTAGGTCCACAAGGAGAAATTTATAAAATTCATGATCAATTAATGGCGCCTGTTTATGCTAAAATTGATGAAGCTATTCAGAAAGTAGGAAAACAGGAAGGTTATGATTACATATTTAATGTAGTTTCAGGTGGTATTGTTTATGCATTACCTCAATATGACCTTACAGATTTGGTGGTTAAAGAGTTAGAAAAAATATCAGAAATAAATGAGTAAAATTAATGATTAATATTACTACTTTAGCACAAAAAGTAGGAGGCTCCATTGAAGGAGACTCTGATTTAATTATAGATGGAATTGGAGATTTAAAAAATTCACCTTCAGGGTTCGTATCTTTTTTATCTGACAATCGATATTATGATGATTTTAAACAATCTAAGTCAACTGCAGTTATTGTAAATCATGAATTTTCTGATTCTAGTTTTGATAAAACATTAATTAGAGTTGATAATCCAGTTTATGCATATATTCAAATTTTAGAATTATTTAATAAAGTAAAAAATTCTAAAAGTGGTATTCATAAAACAGCTATAGTTTCAGAAAAGTCTAATATTGGTAAAAATGTTTATATAGGTCCATATACTGTAATTGAAGATAATGTTACCATTGATGATTTTTCTCATATTGAAGCATCATGCCATATTAATGATAATGTCAGTATTGGTAAAGCCACAAAGATTAATTCTAATGTTTCAATTTATAATGATACTTTTATTGGTGATAATGTAATTATAGAGTCTGGTACTGTAGTTGGGAGTCATGGTTTTGGATTAACATTTTATAAAGGTGAAAATCATATAATTCCACACATAGGTAAAGTGATTATTAATAATAAGGTATGGATAGGTTCTAATTGTTCTATTGATAGAGGAACTATTACTGATACTATAATAGGGAAAGGGACTAAAATGGACAATTTGATTCAAATTGCTCATAATGTTCAAATTGGACAACATTGTGTTATTGCAGGTCATACAGCAATTGCAGGCAGTACAATTATTGGAAATTATGTGACAATTGCTGGAAAAGTTGGTATAATTGGGCATTTAAATATTGGTGATAAATGTACTGTTGCATCTATGTCTCAAGTGACTAAATCGTTAAAAAATAATTCTTTTGTTTCAGGAATACCTGCTCGAGATCATAAAAGTAATTTAAAATTAACAGCCCAGATTAATAAGCTAGATACATTATTTAAAAACTTCAAAAAATAAAATTGATTTCACTTTCTAAAAAATTTCAAAAAACAATTAATAATAAAATTAATTTTGAAGGAGTAGGTTTACATTCAGGAGTTAATTCTAAACTTATTTTACATCCAGCTCCCACTGATTATGGTATTAAATTTTTAATTAATAACATAACTATTCCAGCTAATATTAATTATGTCAATAGTACCGTAAGGGGTACAAATTTATTTCAAGATAACATTTCAATTATGACTATTGAGCATATTTTATCAGCTTTATATGCTTTAGAGATTGATAATTTAAAAATAGAAATTTCAGAATGTGAAATACCTATATTAGATGGAACTGCTCAACCATTTTTAGATGAAATAAATAAAGTGGGTATAAAAGTTCAAGATCAGCAATGTAAAGAGTTTGTAGTTAATCAATTGATATCATTCAAAAGTTCTAAAGGAGTTCAGTTTTATTTAATCCCCCATGATGGGTATAAATTTACTTATCATCTTGAATATGATAATATTGATATATTAAATCAAGATTTCTCTATTTCTTTAATTGGTGATAATTATCAAAATTATATTGCTTCTTGTAAAACATTTTGCTTGTTATCAGAATTGTTACATTTATATGAACGTGATTTAATTCAAGGAGGCTCATTAAAAAATGCCATGGTCTATATAGATCAGAAAATTACTAAAGAACAAGAGAAGAAAATTAAAAAATTATTCAATATTGATATTGATTATACTAAACCAATATTAACCAATGTTGATTCTGTTTCTGAAAATGAAGCAGCGAAACATAAGTTATTAGATTTAATTGGAGATACTTATCTTTTAGGTTTTAGAATTAGAGGGCATTTGATTGCAAGTAAAAGTGGGCATGAATCAAATGTAGAATTTATAAAATACCTTCATAATAACTTTTTAAATAGTAACTTATATAAAGAAAAAAAAGGGGACAATATGTACGATATAAATCAAATATTAGATATTATGCCTCATAGGTATCCATTTTTATTAGTTGATAAGGTTATACATCTTGAACCTGGTAAATCAGTTAGTGCTATTAAAAATGTAACTATAAATGAGCCATTTTTTGTTGGACACTTTCCGGGGAAGCCTGTAGTGCCTGGAGTATTATTATTAGAAATTATGGCGCAAGCAGGTGGTTTTTTGGTGTTACATTCAATAGACGACCCAGATAAAAAATTAGTTTATTTATCATCTATTAAATCAGCTAAATTTAAAGAAGTAGCAAAGCCAGGAGATCAATTATTAGTAAAGGCTAAATTAGATAAATTTAAATTAGGGACATGTAAAATTATAAGTAGCATTTATGTTGATGATAGATTAATTACAGAATGTGAATTATTAGCATCAGTTGTTAATAGATATGAATAAAAATAGAATACACAAAACAGCATTGATTTCTTCTAAATCAACAATTGGTAAAAATGTTTCAATTGGACCATATTGTATTATTGAAGATAACGTTGTAATAGGAGATAATACAAAAATTGATGCACATACAATTATCAAACAATATTCTACAATAGGTCAAAACAGTCATATTTTTTCACAGTGTGTTATTGGTGAAATTCCACAAGATAAAAAATATAAAGGTGAAAAAACAAATTTAATTGTTGGTAATAATACAGTTATAAGAGAGTTTTGTACTTTAAATAGAGGAACCAAAGATTTTGGAACTACTCAAATAGGTGATAATTGTTTATTGATGGCATATGTACATATAGGTCACGATTGTATTTTGAATAATGATATAATATTAGCAAATGGTGTTCAATTGGGTGGGCATGTATTTATTGATAATTATGCAATTGTTGGAGGATTAACTCCTGTACATCAATTCTGTAAGATAGGGGCACATTCATTAGTGGGTGGGGGATTAAGAGTGGTACAAGATATTCCTCCATTTATTATTGCTAATGGCCAACCTTTAAGATTTTCAGGGATTAATTCATTAGGGCTGAGAAGAAGAAAATTTAGCGCAAGTCAAAGAACTAATATTAAGAAAGCATATAAAATTATTTATAATTCTAATTATAATATATCTCAAGCATTAGAGAAAATAAAGAGTGATCTAAATCCCAAAAATGAAATTTCTACTATAATTGATTTTATTGAAAATAGTTCAAGGGGTTTAATTTAACATATGCTTAAAAGGTTGATTTTTATTTCCTTTTTGAGCTTATCAATTTCTAATGATAGTATATCGAATAAGATTTTTGACTATTCATTTAAAAACACCAATTTTAAAAATTTTAATTTCAATTTTCAAATATTACACTCTAATAATAAATTAACAAATTATCATATCACTTGGATGCCAACAAATAATTTATTTCTAAATGCAAATTTTATTAATTCTAATTCATTAGATAATAAAGTATATTATAATATTAATGGCAGTTTATTAATTACAAGTAATGTGTATTCTGGTTTTGGAGTAAGTAGATTAAAGTTTGATAATGATTACAATACAGTTAAATGGGTTGATTATTTTATAGATAGTAATTTCAATATCAATAATTTATTTAATATTAATTTTGGATTATCATATTTATATAATGAGAAAGTTTCTTTTTTAAAATCTAATATTTCTTTTGTTAAGAAAGTTTATAAAGATATTAATTTTGGAATTGGAGCTGAAGCCACACATTCATTATCTTTCACTAAATTTTATTTTACTATTAGTTATTCAATATGAAAAAAATAGGTATACTTGGTTCTACTGGCTCAATAGGCACACAAGCTTTAGATATTCTTAAATATAATAATAATTTTGAAGTTTCATACCTTTCTGCATATTCGAATGTAGAATTATTAATAAAACAGACAAAAGAATTTAAACCCAAAGCAATATGTATAGTTGATAAAACAAAAGCTGACATATTACATCAAAAATTTAACTCTTCAGATTTAGAAATATTTTCAGGAGAAGATGGTCTTAAAGAATTATCATGTAGAGATAATATTGATTTAATGTTAAATGCACTTGTTGGTTATTCAGGTATGATTCATACATTTTTAGCTGCAAAAAAAGGAATTAATATAGCATTAGCTAATAAAGAGAGTTTAGTGGTTGGAGGAAAAATAATAAAAGATCAAATTGATAATAATCAATCAAAATTATTTCCTGTTGATAGTGAACATTCGGCTATTTGGCAATGTTTAGAAGGTGAAAATATTAATCAAGTGAATAAATTGATTTTAACAGGTTCAGGTGGCCCTTTTAGAACAATTGATTTTGCCAAATTTAAAAATATTACAAAAAAACAAGCATTAAGACATCCTAATTGGGCAATGGGGTCTAAAATTACTATTGATTCAGCTACAATGATGAATAAAGGTCTAGAAGTGATTGAAGCTTGTTGGTTATTTGATATTTCAATTAATAATATTGATATAGTCATTCATCCTCAATCTATAATTCATTCTATGGTAGAGTTTATTGATGGTTCTATAAAAGCACAATTAGGGAAACCAACGATGACCATTCCTATTCAATATGCTTTAAATTATCCAGAAAGAATAAAAAATGATTCAGCTTCTTTTGATTTTTTGAATAGCCCAAATTTAACTTTTGAAAAACCAGATTTAAATAAATTTAAATGTATTAAATTGGCTTATCAGGCATTTAATTCTGGTGATTCTTACCCCATAGTATTAAATGTAGCTAATGATATTTGTGTAGAAGCTTTTTTAAATGATAAAATTAAATTTATTGATATTGCATCATATATTGAAGATGCTTTAGAAGCTCATAATGCCTGTAACATTAATGATATTGATGCAATTTTTAATACTATTAACTCTACCCAAAATTATATTAAACACAAAATAGGGAACAAATAAATCATGTATACATTTTTAGCATTTATATCAATATTTGGAGGTGTTGTTTTTATTCATGAACTAGGTCATTTTTTAGCAGCTCGTTCTGTCGGGGTAAAAGTTGACCGTTTTTATGTAGGGTTTGATTTTTTTGGATTAGGATTAAAATTATTTACTGATTCAAAAGGAACTGAGTATGGTTTAGGATTATTTCCATTTGGAGGTTATTGTAAAATTCATGGGATGGTTGATGAAAGCCTTGCTTTACCTGATAATAATAATTCAATTGATCATACAGCATTTGAAAATAAGAATACAATAGAAAAGTTATGGATTTTATCTGCTGGAGTTATTATGAACTTTATTTTAGCAATCGTATTATCATTTTTTATATTTTCATTTTATGGGAAACAAGATCAGTTACCAGTAATACATAAGGTAGATACTGATGGGCCTTCTTCTGGAATTTTATTTCCAAATTCTAAAATAACAAAAATTAATAATAATGAAGTAACTAATTGGTCAGATATTGTACAGCATTTAAATTCATCTAATATGATTAATATAATAAATCAAAGAGAGTTAGAACCAGTAGATATAGAATATCTAAATATGGGTACTAATCAAAGTTCTATTGTTCAAATTTTACCTAGATTGGTTGAGGTTGATTATTACTATCCAATATATAGTCAACTTCAAAAATTAGGAGCTATAGATTATTTAAAAGATAATAAAAGATTAATTGCTTTTATTGATATTGGTATTGAATCTCTTCCTCAAGCATACTTATTACCATTTATTAAAGAGGTGCTTACAGACTCTCCAGCAGCAAGAGCAGGAATACCTGCTGGATCATATATTAATAAAATCAATAATATTAAAATTGAATCGTGGGATGATATAATTAACACATTATCAAATAAAGATTCAGAGATAATGCTTGAATATGAATTTGATAATAAAGTTAATCAAGTTATGATAATTCCTCAAGATGGTAAAATTGGTATTACACCATCACTAAACAAAATAAATATAATACCTGAAAATATTATTTTTAAAAATATGAGTTTATCTGAATCAATTAGATCTGCATTTAATAAACCTATTAATGATCTTTCTTTACAGCTTTGGGGTTTTGGACAAATTATTAATGGGAGTATGGGGTTTGATGGATTAGGTGGTCCTGTTAAAATCACTCAAGAGGCAGGTAAGGCAGCACGATATGGAGCACCATATTTTTTAGCTTTTATGGCTACAATCAGTACTATATTAGGTTTTATGAATATTCTACCTATACCAGGGCTTGATGGAGGGCATGCATTTATGACAATTATTGAAGGTGTTTCAAGACGTAAAATTCCTATTAATGTTAAAATGGCAATACAATCGGTTGCAGTCTTTTTCTTATTAGGTTTAACGCTCCTAATTTTATTTAATGATATTAGAAATTTAGTGTAAAAAAATAGATTGTTCTATATAGAATAATCTATTTTCTGATTAAAATTCTATTCTTTTTTAGTTATCTATCCATTGATTTTTTATATAGAGCAATTATTAGTATTGCTAATACCAACCCTCCAATAATGCCTTCAAATATCATTATACTTTTTCCGATTGGGCCAATAGGGACCATTTCTCCAAAACCCACTGTTGAATATACTACCACACTAAAATAAAATAAGTTTCCAATAGTACTTAATGGTGAAAAATCATCACTAAAAAAACCTAGAATTTTATCTTGATAACTAACCCCTTCAATTCCATATAGAAACATACATACTATTATTATTCCTATAATAGTAAATGCTATATTCCCTAATTTTTCTCCATAGCCTGTTGTAATTTGAATTATTTTAGATCCTATTCTAGATCCAGAAAATTTATTAAACTGTTTTCTCCTAGATACCATTTCTCTAATAAAAAATTCTCCTGTTTCATTTCCCAAAGTTTGAGACTGCATGCTAATTTTAATTGTTCTATATATATCTTCAGCTTCTTTATATTTTTCTTTAGCAGTTTCAATATCCCCATTCTTATATGCTTCTTCAGCTTGAATTTCATTAATAACTTTATAATTTTTACCCCAATTAATATTTTTTAATTTAGTATTTGATAAATTAGCACCTAATAAATCACAATTACGTAAATCTGCATTATTTAAGTTAGCATTTTCAAAATCTGCTTTAAAAAGATTTGCACCATTTAAATTGATTCCATACATGCTGGCATTTCTTAGATTTGCTCTTGATAAATTTGCTTGTTTCATTTTTGCATTAACAAGCTTAATCTTTTCAAGATTGGCATGGCTTAGATGAAATTTTGATAAATCTTCTTTTTGGGAATTTAAATTTTCTAATTCAGCGAGAGTATTATTATCTGCCTTATAATTCGGGTTAATATATTTTTCTTTATTCATAGTTATCTTATATCTTTGTTGAATTTAAGAAAAAAATATAATATGCATTAAGATTTAATTCTATATCCTTTTGAAATTAAGTATGAGGCAATTATAGAAAATATTAAACAAAATAGTAAACATATTATTAAAGATAATTCAAATGAAAAATTTTGATTTGGAGAGGGTCCAAGCATGGCATGTCTTAAACCATTTACCATCCAGTATACTGGATTAAATTTTGATATAAGGCCCCATGGATAGGGTAGCCAAGAGACAGACCAAAATACTCCTCCAAGCATAGTTAAAGGCATAAAAATAAAAGTTGTAAATACACCTATATGATCCCAACTTTTAGCAAAGACTCCTACTATAACTCCAATAGAACTAAAGGTCCAAGAAACTAAAACAATATATATTAAAGTTTCAATATAGCTATATATTCCAAAATTAGAGGCAATAAAAAAACACATTAATATAATCGAAAACCCAGTTACAAATCCTCTTAAAATACCTCCTGCAATATATGCAAAAGCAATTTCTATACCACTTAAGGGAGTAACTAAAACATCATCTAAAAAGTTCAAAAATTTGGCCTGCATCATACTAGAAGAAGAATTTTGGTAGGCGTTGTTTATTACAGCCATCATAATTAGGCCAGGTATAATATATAATGTATAATCTGCTTCTAGGCCATTAGCATCTATTTTTTTTCCTAAGGCTTTTCCAAAGACTAATATATATAAAGCTGTAGAAATCAAACCAGGCATTACAGTTTGTTTGTATAAGGCTAGGAACCTTTCTGTTTCTCTTCTAACAAGAGTAAAAAAATTTCTATTTATTAGATGCATCATTATTAGTTAATTTTAAGAACACTTGTTCTAAAGTATTTTTTTTGATTTCTATATTATTAATAATAGTATTTAAATTATTTAATTGTGCGACAACTTTAGGTAATGTTTTATTAGGATTGTTAGTATCAATTATAATTTGGTT
Organism: Fidelibacterota bacterium; assembly: GCA_014239355.1. The sequence goes on along the minus strand of JAAZYZ010000040.1, from coordinate 3,589 downwards.
ATTATTGATGATATATTGAAAGTCTGAAATTGGAGTATCATTTTGAATATTTTCACAATCAATTACAATTTTAGAGTCTCCATTTTTTACTGTCAAATTATCAGTTGTATCATTTATGATGATATTCCCATTATCAATAATTGCAATTCTGTCACACAATTGTTCTGCTTCTTCTATATAGTGAGTTGTAAGTAGAATTGTTTTTCCTTCTTTATTGATTTTTTTTAAAAAATCCCAAAGCATATATCTTAACTCTATATCAACTCCTGCAGTTGGTTCATCTAAAATCAAAATTTCTGGATTATGTATTAATGCTTTTGCAATTTGTAATCTCCGTTTCATTCCACCTGATAGTTCTCGAAAGGTATTATTTCTTTTTTCAGTTAAGCCAAATTGTTCTAACATCATTTCAGTACGCTCACGTGATTCATTATACGATAAGCCATAATACCCAGCTTGAAATTCTAATACTTTTTTAATTGGGAAAAATACATCAAAATTTAATTCTTGTGGGCTAAGCCCTATTAGTTTTCTTGCAAGACGGTATTCGCTTTTATTGTTATAACCCATTACAGATATTGAACCATCTTTATAATTTACTAATCCAGATATAGCCCCAATAGTTGTAGTTTTTCCTGCACCATTTGGTCCTAACAAACCATAAAATGATCCTTTAGGAATATCTAAATCAATTGATTTTAAAGCTTCAAACTTATTATCATATATTTTTCTTAAATTTCTTATTTCAATAGCATTTTCTATCATATTTTGTCCAATGTAATTACACATTCAATATGATGTGTATGAGGAAACATATCTATAGGCTGAACCGCACCCATAATATAATTAGAATTTATAAATTCTCTTACATCTCTTGCTTGTGTTGTTGGATTACATGACACATAAATTATTTTTTTAGGTTTAATTTTTAAAACCTCTTTTAATGTTTTGGGATGTAAGCCAGCTCTTGGAGGATCTAATATTAGTACATCACATGGGTCATTTTCAATAATATGTCTATAATTTTTTAGCATTTTAGACAAATCTCCACAATAGAATTGTGTATTTTGAACATTGTTCTTTAAAGCATTCTTTTTAGCATCTTTTATTGATGATTCTACAATTTCAAAGCCATAAACTTTTTTAGCATTTTCAGCAACAAAGATTGAGATAGTACCAGTTCCACAATAAAAATCATATACTACTTCTGAACCAGTTAGATTACATTCATGTCTAACATATTCATACATTTCAAGTGCCTGCATAGAATTTGTTTGAAAAAAAGAATCTGCAGATATTTCAAATTTAAAATTATTTAAATACTCAACAATAACTTTTTCCCCATATAGTACTTTTTGAGGCATTCCATATGCAGAATCTGATTTTTTATCATTTATTGTATTAATGATTGATTTAATATTTGAGGATATTTTTTTAATTTTAGATACTATAGGCATTAATAAATCAATATTTTCATATGCTGTCACAATATTAACCATCACCTGATCTGAGTATTTAGGATGTTTTATTATCACATTTCTAATAAAACCTTTATGGTTTATTATATCATAAGGTATTAATTTTTGTTCTATAGACTCTGTTTTAAGAGTAGTTAAAATTTGATTAGATAGTTTTGTTTGAATCTCACAGTTATCTATATCAACTATTTTATCAAACCTTCTTGGTGGATGAAGACCTAATGCAAAATCTTTAGGCTTTTCATTTTTTAATCCTTTTTCATTATTAATAAGCCACCTATTATTTGAAAAGCTAAATTCCATTTTATTTCTATATTCATAAATCATTTTACTTTTTATAATAGGTTCAATTTTTTTAATATTTATTTTTGCTAAATGTTGAAGTGCATCTATAATTTGATATTGTTTTTGCTTTATCTGTTCTTTATAATCTAAATCTTGTGTTTTACAGCCCCCACAATCATAAAAATGAGCACATTTTTCTTTTTGTTTAAAAGGAGATTCCTCAATTAATTCAATAGGGATAGCTTCTAAATAACTTTTCTTTTTTTTTATAATTTTTACTTTAACTATTTGACCGGGTAAAACATTTTTAGTAAAAATGACGAGGCCATCGTATCTAGAGATTCCTTGGCCACCATAAGATAATGAATCAATTTTTAAATTTAATTCAGTTCCTTTTTTAATTGGATTAGTTATCATTAAAAATTGATTTAACCTTATCAAATATTTTTACTAATTTTTCTTCTTCTTTTGATTCTATATATACCCTGATAATAGGTTCTGTATTAGATTGTCTTATGTGAAGCCATGAAGTGTTATCTATCATTTTTATTCCATCTGTTTCATCAAAATTACAGTTATTAAAAGACTGTTTGATTTGATTAGTAATCATATTAGCATTTACTTGAGGATTAATTTCAACTTTTTCTTTAAGCATGTAATATTTAGGAATTTTTTGATTTGCTTCATGCATTGTAATATTATTTGATGCTAGAAGATTTAAAATAATTACTGCCCCAACAAATGCATCTCTACCTAAATGTGAATCAGTTAAAATTACGCCCCCATTTCCTTCACCCCCAATAAGCGCATTATGTTTTTTCATACCATTAACTACATTTATTTCTCCTACAGCAGTACGTATAACTTGAGAATTGTGTTTCTTTGCAATTTCATCTAAAGCAGCAGTTGTTGATAAATTTGTGATAATAGGTTTTATTGATTTTGTTTTATCTAAAAAATCATCAACACATAAGACTAATGTATTTTCTTCTATTATAACTTCACCCTTATTATCAATGATTGCCAACCGATCCCCATCAGGATCTGTAATCAAAGCAAGATCAGCTGAATGCTCTAGTACTAACTGAGCCACTTCTTGTATATTATCTGTTTTCGGTTCGGGGTCTCTTTTAAACAAACCATTTGGTTTACTATTAATATGTATTATTTCACAATTTAGTTTTTGTAATAATTTTTTAAATCCAACACAGCTAGCTCCGTTTATTGTATCTAAAACTATTTTAAATTTTTTCTTTTTAATTTTTTTAGTATTAATGAAATCAATGTTTAATACATTATTTATATGTAAATCAATTGACTCAAAAAAGGAACTAACTGATTGTTTATTATGATTAAGCGATATATTATTTTGATCAAATTTTTCAGCAATTTGAAATAATGTTTTATTTTTATTTTGATTAAGAAAAGTTCCATCAGCATCAATAAATTTCATACCATTCCACTCTTTAGGATTATGGCTTGCAGTTATTACAATAGCACCAGCTATTTGAAATTTATCTGTAATTAATTGTGCTGTAGGTGTTGGTATAATGCCACAGTCTATTATGTTTCTTTTTATTTTTTTTAAAAAAACATTTATAGAGTCAGTAATCTCAAGCCCCGATATTCTGGAGTCTCTAGCAATTAATATAGGTAGTTCGGGATGTTTTTGTATTTCAGAAAAAGCAAAGGTATGAGCAATGATATCATCAATGAATAAAGTCTTATTAAATATTCCTCGAATTCCTGAAACACTTTTAATTAGTTTCATAAAGGATAATTATTTTTTAAAAGATTCTTCTTTTTCTTTTTTTAGTTTTTGCTAT
>JAAZYZ010000039.1 GCA_014239355.1 Fidelibacterota bacterium | reverse complement strand
TGAAGCCCCAGTAAACGGCGGCCGTAACTATAACGGTCCTAAGGTAGCGAAATTCCTTGTCGGGTAAGTTCCGACCTGCACGAATGGTGTAACGACTTCCCCACTGTCTCGACCAGAAGCTCAGCGAAATTGTAATGCCGGTGAAGATGCCGGCTAATCATAGAAGGACGGAAAGACCCCGTGAACCTTTACTATAGCTTGATATTGATTTTTAATCTTGTATGTGTAGGATAGGTGGGAGACTTTGAAGCGGGCACGCTAGTGTTCGTGGAGTCTACCTTGAAATACCACCCTTATATTATTGAGAATCTAACCATATACCTTGAATCAGGTATTGGGACAGTGTCTGGTGGGTAGTTTGACTGGGGCGGTCTCCTCCTAAAAGGTAACGGAGGAGCTCAAAGGTCACCTCAGCACGGTCGGTAATCGTGCGAAGAGTGCAAACGCATAAGGTGGCTTAACTGCAAGACAGACATGTCGAGCAGATGCGAAAGCAGGAGTTAGTGATCCAGCGGTCCCATGTGGAAGGGCCGTTGCTAATCGGATAAAAGGTACTCCGGGGATAACAGGCTTATCTCCCCCAAGAGCTCATATCGACGGGGAGGTTTGGCACCTCGATGTCGGCTCGTCATATCCTGGGGCTGAAGAAGGTCCCAAGGGTTGGGCTGTTCGCCCATTAAAGCGGCACGCGAGCTGGGTTTAGAACGTCGTGAGACAGTTCGGTCCCTATCCTCTATGATCGTAGGAAATTTGAAGGAATCTGCTTCTAGTACGAGAGGACCGAAGCGGGTAAACCTCTAGTGTACCTGTTGTTACATCAGTAGCATCGCAGGGTAGCTATGTTTACTAAGGATAAGCGCTGAAAGCATATAAGCGCGAAACCTATCCTAAGATAAGATTTCCTGTCTTCGGACAATAGACTTCCGGTAGACTACCGGGTTGATAGGCCATAGATGTAAGTATAGTAATATATTCAGTCGAGTGGTACTAATTAGTCTATAAACTTGATTAATATTAATTTATAATTAAGTAAATATTTTTATTAAACTACAAAAATTAATTATTGTAAAATTTCTGGTGATCATAGTGCAAGGGCCACACCCGATTCCATTCCGAACTCGGAAGTTAAGCCTTGTTACGCCGATGGTACTTCACGGGAGACTGTGTGGGAGAGTAGGACGTCACCAGTAACATTCAAAAAAGGGGCCTTTTAGGCCCCTTTTTTATATATAATTATTCTTGTTTCATTTATTATATATATATAATTTCATCAGAGGTACATTATGAATAATAAAATATTTAATATAATTATATTTGTATGTTTATTTTCTGTCTTTGAATTTATTTATGCAGAGTGTGGTAATTTCAATATTGAAGAAGATTATTTTGCTGATCAATTAATTGGTTTTTATATCAATAGTATTGATATAAATACAGGAGATACTTCAGTAGAATATTTTAGATATAGGATTATTCAAGAAGATAGTCAAATAGATAATTTAAAAGCACATTATTCATTAATTATTCATTCCCCAGATTTAGGTTTATCTAATTTTGAATTAATGTCAGGAATAATTGATATTTCAAATATTGAAATACCAGAATTAGTTTTTAGTAATGTAGATATTAATTTTGACACGCAATCAATTCCAGGGGCTGATTTTAAATCTGAAGAATCAAATTTAGCTTCAATGAGCGAATTAGAAGCTATACAAAGTGTTATTTTATCATCAGGAAAAATACCTAATGGGACATATATTTTAAATGTCACCTTAAGATGTTCTGATGATGATTCTGTTGTGTATGATTCAATTACTAAAACAATAGAAGCATATGAGCCTGTATTTTTAGATTTATTGTCTCCTGGAGGAGCTCTTCAAGATACTGCTGTAACTGCAACATTTAATACAATGCCTTTATTTACTTGGAGCAGTGATTATTGTACTGAATGTAATTATGGAATTAGAGTTTGTGAGTATGACCCGTCGCTTCATTCTTCTTTATCAGATGCCATCGAAGATGTTTCTTCATTACCTTCAAATCAAAATTTAGATTTTTATCCTATACAAACTAATGGTAGTTTTGCTTATCCAACCCAAGATGCATTTGATTTGATTGCTAATAAGTTATATGTATGGCAGATTCAGAGATTATATGAAACTACTTTGGGTGACCAAGAAAATAAAAGTGAAATTTTTGTTTTTAAAGTGTCATCTTTTGAAGACCTTCTTGATGATTCATTAAATGATGATCCATATAAAGACATAATACAATCACTATTAGGCTATCAGTATGAAGAATTATTTAATGATGATGGAGAATTATATAATTTTAAAGTTCAAAATAATACAATTATACTTAACAATCAAGTTGTCCCAATTTCAAATTTATACGATATTATTGAAAAATTAAATTCAGGAGAAATACAGCTCTTAGAAGTTGAAGTTGAATGAAAAATAACATTATCATAATTATTAGTATTGTATTTAATCTTATTCTTTGCAATGAGACATTAGGTTTGGTTACAAAAACTAAAGGAAAAGTTGAGTATCAAAAATTTTCTGATAAAAAATTTAGTACTAATATTTATAAAGGTTTAGGTCTCTATGGAGATGATAGAATAAGAACAGGAGATAATGGTTTTTCAATATATCGATATTTAGATGACGCAAGTTCAATTAAAATTTTAAAAAATTCTGATATTCGTATTGAAGGAAGAATAAAATCAAGAAGTATTGTTAAAAATGTAGAAGTTAATAATGGTATTTTAAATTTTAACATAGATAATCAAGCTGATGAATATTTTACTATTGTAACACCTACATCTGTTGCTACAGTAAAGGGCACAGAGTTTTGGTTAATTTGTAATGGCCCTGAGGGAGATAAATTTTTGGGTGTAGAAGGAGAGGTTGAAGTCAAAAATATTGAATCTGGAAGGGTAGTAATGTTAACTGAAGATGCTCAAGTATTATCAACTTCAAATGGTAATATTTCATCACAAAACATGAGTACTCAAGAATTAGAACAAATTGAAAATTTAGAGCAGGAAAATGGTAATTATGATGATGTAGATATTGATACTGGTTTTGATGATGGGTCTATGAATCAAGATTCTAATACAGGAGATTCTAATTTTTCTGATTCTGAAAATATTATTAGAATTCAGCTAGAAGATTCTTTAGGTAACACAAAAGAAATTATTATCAAATATAAATAAATATATTTTATTTATGCTAAAAACTTTTTTTTATTTAATTCTATTTTCATTTCTTTATCCTGAAATGATACAACATTCAAACATAGAAAATGCTTTTGAAAATGAAGCTATTGGATTTGAAGTTTTAATTAATCAAGATTTAGAAAATATAAAAAATGTAGTTTTATATTATAAAGCGAATCCTCAAACTAAATATTTACAAATAGACATGGTTCATTCTAAAGATAATTTTTTCTATACATCTATTCCAAAAGAGTATGTTACTAAAAATGGTATTAATTATTATATCCTTCTAGAATTAAATGATAATAGTATTTATTCTTTTCCATATGATGATCCAACAATAAATCCAATAGTAGTAAAGATTAATAGTTTAGGAAAGAACAAAAGAAATAAAAGCAGATTAAATAGCGATAGTGCTCAAATACTTAGTCCAGCACCTAATTCTAGAGTATATAAGGAAGATTTATTGATTTCTTTGTCATATTTCAAATTAAAGAATATTGATAATATTAAAACTAAGGTATTTTTAAATAATAGAGATATAACAGATAAAGTAACATTTTATGATAATTATTTCATATATAAACCTGATTTTATATTGGATGGGCGTTATAATGTTGATGTGGTATTTTTTGATAAGTATAATAGAGAATTACCAGTTTTGAGATGGAGTTTTACTGTTCTTTCAAAAGATAAACTTCAAGGATTGTCTACTTTATTTAGTCATACAGGTAAAATTACTAATAGTTATTCAGTTAACAATACAGCATATGAGGATTTATCAACCAATAATCTAAATATTGATTATAGAGTAAATTTTGATTTTTTAAAAATTAGAAATAAGTTTAAAATTTCATCTGAGAGTAATGAATTTGAGCAAGATAAAAACAGATATTTAGTTTCTGTTAAAGCTCCATATGTGAATTTACAATTAGGAGATTCATACCCTAGTATTAATCAATATGTATTAAATGGATATAGAGTAAGAGGGTTAAACCTTAAAATTGATTCTAAATTTTTTGACACTCAAATTATACAAGGTGAGTTATCTAGAGCAATTACTGGAGACCCAAACAATAATGGTCTTATTATATCTGATATTAATTCTGATATGGTTTGTATTGATCAATATGAGAATGAAATAGATAATATTACAACAGAAGAATTATGTTGTATAGATGGATGTGGAGAAGGCTTAAATGAATGGACCTCTGATAATAATAACTATAGTATTGATTTTAGTAGAGATAATTACGCATTTAAAAGGAATATTTATGGATTTGATTTGGGTATAGGAAATCCTGATAAAATTTTTCTTAATTTTGGTTTTGTTAAAGCCAAAGATAATCTTAACACATTAACTCAAATTTCAAATAATATGCCTAATTATATTGTTGAAATACCTGATAATCTAATAGATTCTTTAATTACGCCAGATAATTATGATGCTTTTACCATTAACATAGAAAATGGATGTGATACAACTTATTCTATTGGGTATACTAATTTAATAAATAATTGGAATTCTTGGTATGATCATTATAGTTATAATTTATTATCAGAAAATTGGGCAGGGATTAAACCTCAAGATAATCTTGTGTTAAGTTCAAATTTGAAACTATCATTAGATGAAAAAAATATTATTTTTAATTTTGGGTCAAGTATTAGTTTACTTAATCAAGATACTTGGCAACCTACATTATCAATAGATGACCTTGATATTATGTTTGATGACAATGAAGATGGAATGATTATGGAAAATATAGAATTACCATCTGATATTAACTTTTCAGATTTTGAAGATATATTTCAATTTAGTATTAATCAGACCCCTTTATTACCAATAGATTTACTTTCAGATGCTACTTTATTTGAAAAAATTATTACTATGCCTTCTTTAGCCTATAATATAGATTTTACATTTAAATATTTTTCACATAATCTTAACATAGGGATTAAACAGATTGGCCCAGAATATTATTCCTTAGCTAATCCTTATTTACAAACTGATATACGTGAGCAATATATAAATGATAAATTTAGAGTTTTAGATAATAGATTATTTATTAATTACGGTTTCAAAAGAATTGAAGATGGCATTGAAATTGATAAAAAAGCTTTATCCAAAACTGATAAATATGATTTAGCTTTCAGTTATTATCCAGGTTATAGTTTACCAACATATAGCTTATCAGTGAAATTAACTAATAGGGATAATGGGGTTGATTCATTGGATGTGTTTACATATCAAGAGCCAGGACATGAAGGAGAGCCTGGAGCTGATGAATTTGGATATATGACTATTTCAGATACAACAAATAGAAGAGAAAGTACTTCTGGTTTTCAAACAAACTTTAGTATTTCATATGATTATAAATATTATGGCTCCCATAATTTTTTATTTAATATATCCCAATCAAATAAGAAAGATTTATTGTATGGAGTTAATATAGCATATGATTCCACATATTTTTCTCCACGTTCTTTAAATCAGACATTAGTATTAAATATTAAATCTAAATGGTCAAAAATATTTTCATCCAATCTTAGTTTTAATTATAACTACTATGATTATGGGAATAGTATTTATTACCAAAAACAAATTTTAAGACAAATAGATTTAAAAGGTTACTATTATAGATTTAAAATATTTAATACTATTCAATTTGGTTCATCATTTGGTTGGGCTACTGGGTATTCAAAATATTTTCAATTAAATCCTACTTTAAGTATAAAATTTGAAATTGTAAAAAATTTATTTTTTGATTTAAATTATCAATATAGATATAGAAGGATGGAAGATGATCAAATATATAACAGTGCATTTTTCTTTATAAAAACATCATATAATTTTTAATATGCGAAAAAATAATTTAGCTTATTTATTTACGGTTGTATCAGTATTAGTTAATATAAATTTCTATTGGTTTGGTTTATATGATTCCTTAGAACAAAATTTATATGATTTTAGATTTCAATTAAGAGGGCCATTAAGTGGTGATAAAATCTATAATCAGTCTAATCAGTTAAAGGACAGATATAGTGGATTAGAGAATAAAGCAATCAAAAAAAAATATTCTGAAAATAATGATATAGTAATTATTGGTCTTGATCAATCTTCTTATACAAATATTGGCAGATTTTACCCATATGACAGAGGATTAATTTGGGCAAAAGTTGTTGATAATTTAGTTGCTGCCAACATATCTGTGATTGCCTTTGATATTATGTTTGATAATGAAACAGTGTCGGATTCAATTTTTTTACAATCAATTCATAATGCCAAGATGGAAGGCGTTGAAGTTATTTTAGCTGCTAATAATCTTATTGAAACAGGTATAGCAGGTCAAAATTTCAGTTTAATAAAACCTAGCTACAATATTATTAAAAATCATGATGCTAAATTAGGGTTAGTTGGGACTGTTAGTGATAGAGATGGATTTATCAGAAAATATATTGCTTATGACAATAGAGTTAATGATTCTTACCAACAAGAATATTATTCATTAGCGCTTCAAAGTGTTATTTCTTTTACTAATATAGATCCTATTTTAAAAAAAGATGGATTATACATTGGTGATTCATTTATTCCTTTTTATCAAAATCAGAACACATTTTTAATTAACTATTTTGGTCCTAGTTCTTATGGTAGACTAAAAACTTTTAATACAATTCCTGTTCATGAAATTTTAGATGATGGTTCATGTTATCCTGAAGAAGGAGATTGTGATCCAATATTAAGAAATCATGATGAAATTGATGGATTTATGGAACTTTTTACAATGGATGCATGGGAGGGAGTAAATCCTTTTGAAGGTAAAATAGCTATTATAGGTTCAGCATTACAGGAACATCATGATATGTTTAATACTCCATTTGATGATAATGGAGAAATGTTTGGTGTTGAAATACATGCTCATGTAATTCAGCAATTATTAGATTCTAATAATATTAGTAGTCCAATTTCATTTTTAGGATTAGATAGCAATATTAATGATATAATAATTAGTATGTTTATAATGTTATGTTTTTCATTTTTAATATTTTTTATTATGCTGTACTTCAATCCAATTAACTCTTTAATATTAACTTTTTCAATTATTTTAATATGGTTTAGTATTTCTATTGGAGCTTTTGTTGATGATTTTTTATGGTTATTTAAATATATTTTTAATTTAGTAATAAACGTACCAGACCTATCTGAATCAGTAGTTTTACCTGTTGTATATCCTATATCATCAGCTATACTTAGTTATGGCTTTAATCTTTGTTATAAATTATATATTGAGAATCAAGATAAGAAATTTTTAAAGGCTACTTTTGGTAATTATATTTCATCTGAATTAGTTGAACAAATGTATCAGAATAAAACAATTCCTAAATTAGGAGGAGAAGAAGGCTATCATACAGTCATATTTTCAGATGTTGCGAGTTTTTCTTCTATTTCTGAAGAATTATCTGCTCCAGAATTAGTAGAATTATTAAATGAGTATTTAACTGAAATGACTCAAATTATTTTAAATAATGGTGGTACAATTGATAAATATATTGGTGATGCAATAGTAGCTTTTTATGGAGCTCCTATTAAAGTTAAAAATCATGAACATAAGGCTATTTTATCTATTATTCAAATGAATGACAAGCTTAATGAATTAAGAGAAAAATGGTCTCAAGATGATAAATGGTCTGATTTAATTAAAAACATGAATCACCGCGTTGGGATTAATACAGGGAATCTTGTTACTGGGAATATGGGTTCATCTTTACAAATGAATTATACATGTATGGGTGATGCAGTGAATTTAGCAGCAAGATTGGAATCAGGATCAAAACATTGGGGAATTGATGCTCAAGTATCAGAAACTGTTGTAAATGCAACTAAAGATAGTTTTATATATCGAACACTAGGAGGTATACGAGTCCAAGGTAAAAAAGAATCTATTAATGTATATGAACTAATTTGTAAAAAAGAAGATAGTACTAAATCTTTAAATAAACTGTTAAATAAATTTGAAGCAGCTCGACAATTATATTTAAATCAAAAATGGGATGATGCAATTGAAGCATTTAAAGAAAGCTCATTATTAGAAAATATGTCCATATATAGAAAAACTAACCCTAGTTTAACTTATATTAACATATGTAATGAATTTAAAAAAAATCCACCTAATAAAGGTTGGGATGGTGTATATAATTTTAAATCAAAATAAATCATGTTAATAGAGTCTTTTAAATTAGTAACAAAAAATAATATTGAAACAGAAAAATTAGGGTATAATTTTTCAAAGAAAATATCTCAAGGAGATATAATTGCATTAAAAGGTAATTTAGGTTCTGGAAAAACAACATTTGTAAAGGGTGTTTTGAAAGGATTAAATTATGAGCATGAAGTAACATCTCCAACTTACACATTGATTAATGAATATAATACAAATTATAAAATTATTCATATTGATTGTTATAGGGAGTCAGATGTTAATAGGTGGCTTAATATAGGATTGATTGATTATTTTTCAGGGAATAATATTTTATTTATAGAGTGGCCTGAAAAGATTGAATCTATTCTACCTAAAAATATTAATAAACTATCCTTTGAAATAGTAAGTGTAAATGAAAGATTAATTAAGTGTAATGAATAAATGTATTTTATCCATTGAAACAACTACAGACATCTGTAGTGTTTCATTATTTAAAAATTCAGAATTAATTGCTATTAAAGAAGATTCAAATCGAAATCATTCTTCATTATTAGTACAATTTGTTGATGATATTTTTAAAAATAATAATATAGATATTAGTTCTTTAGATGCAATTGCTTTATCAATAGGCCCAGGCTCATATACTGGATTAAGAATTGGATTAAGTTTTGCCAAAGGCATAGCATTTTCTTTAAATAAACCAATCATTCCAATTGATAGTATCGATTCTATTAATGATTCTATTAATGATTCAAATTATTTTATTATATTGCCAGCTTATAAAAATCATTTTTATATTCAAGAATATAGAGAAGGAGCTAAATTAAATGATGTTGTATTTGATACAATTGATTTTATTAAAAATAATTCGGTTATATATGGTTATAGCGAAAATAAATTAGAAAAAAATATTACTATCATTAATCCGTCTTCTATTAATGTAGCAAATGTAGCATATAAGCATTATGATAATTATATTTGTCATAATATTAAGTCTATAAAACCTAATTACATAAAACCAATACAATTTAAAGAAAAGATTTCTTAGTTTTCTATATAAGGATTACAAAATGCCAGAATGGTTTAGAAGAAAAAGTCAAAATATAAAAACTAAAACAAGAAAAGACACTAAAGAAGGAATGTGGATTAAATGTCCAAGTTGTGGAGAAGTAGTATATAGTAATTTATTAAAAAATACTTGCTATTTATGCCCAAGTTGTAGCCATCATTTCAAATTTTCATTTCAAAATTATATTAATCTTTTATTAGATTCAGAAGATAGAACATATATTGCTCAAGATTTATTTTCAACAGACCCGTTAAAATTTTCTGCTTTTAAAGAATATAAAAAACAACTTCAAGATGCTGAAGATAAAACAGGTATGAATGATGCAGTTGTTGCTTTGGAGGGGAAAATAGATGGATGTAGTGTAGTGCTTATTGTTTTAAATTTTGGCTTTATAGGTGGCAGTATAGGTTCTGTAATGGGAGAAATTATTAGTCAATCTATATTACATGCAGATAAAAATAAAATACCTTTATTAATAATTTCTGCTTCTGGTGGAGCTAGAATGCAAGAAGGTGCAATTAGTTTGATGCAATTAGCCAAGATGAGCACTAAAATGGCAAATTTTTCTAATAATGGAGGTTTATTTATTTCATTATTAACTGATCCTACAATGGGTGGAGCCAGTGCTAGTTTTTCAATGCAAGGTGATATTATTATTGCTGAACCTAATGCATTAATTGGTTTCGCAGGGCAAAGAGTTATTAAACAAACAATTGGTGAAGATTTGCCAAAAGGATTTCAAAGGTCTGAATTTTTATTAAAAAAAGGATTTATTGATCATATTATACCTAGAAATGAATTAAGAAATAAAATTTCAAAAATAATTAAATTTTTCCATGAATGATACAAATATAGAAACAATTGCTGTATTAGATTTTGGGTCTCAATATACTCAATTAATAGCTAGAAGAGTTAGAGAACTAAATATCTACTCCAAAATATTCAAATATGATATATCAATAGATGTATTATTAAAACATAATATTAAAGCAATCATACTATCAGGAGGTCCTTCTAGCGTATATGATATTAATTCACCAAAATTAAATTTAAAGATTTTAGACTTGAATTTACCTGTATTAGGCGTTTGCTATGGGTTGCAATTATTATTGAATAATACAGGTGGAAAAATTGAAAAAGGGAATATAGGTGAATATGGTAATGCACCAATTAATCATAATAGTAATAATCCTTTATTTAATAATATTCCACAAAAAATCAATGTTTGGATGAGCCATGCGGATAAAATTAAGGAGCTTCCTGATGTTTGGGAATCTTTAGCCATTTCAGATAATAAAATTATTTCTGCTATTGCTCATAAAGAAAAACCTATATATGCTGTTCAGTTTCATCCTGAGGTTACTCATACTCAATATGGACAGAATATATTATCAAATTTTTTATTTAATATTTGTGATTTAAAGAAAAATTGGACAGCTGATAATTTTATCAAAGATACTATTGAAGATATTAAAAGTACTGTTGGAGAAAAACAGGTAATTTGTGGATTATCTGGTGGTGTAGATTCATCAGTAGTAGCTACATTATTACATAAAGCTATTGGGAATCAAAGTAAAGCAATTTTTATTAATCATGGATTATTAAGAAAAAATGAAGTAGATGATGTTTTAGTTAATTTACAATCAGATTTAGGAATTAATATAAATTTATTAGATGAATCAGAAATTTTTCTAAATAAATTATCAAAAATTACTGATCCAGAACAAAAAAGAAAAATTATAGGAAAGCAATTTATCCGTTCATTTGAGTCTGAAATTAATAACTATCATAATGTTAAATTTTTAGCTCAAGGCACATTATATCCAGATGTGATTGAATCAGGAGGGTCTAAACAGGGACCAGCAGTTACTATTAAATCACATCATAATGTTGGAGGGTTACCTAAAGATATGAAGTTAGATTTAATCGAACCTTTAAGAAATCTATTCAAAGATGAAGTGAGAGAAGTAGGTAGGAAACTAGGGTTGTCAAGTTTAGTTGTTGATAGACATCCTTTTCCAGGGCCAGGGTTAGCAGTTAGAATTATTGGTGAAATAACTCCTAATAGAATTAAAATTTTACAAGAAGCTGATTATATTTTTATGGAAATATTAAAAGAAACAAATGAGTATCATAATATATGGCAAGCATTTTGTGTTTTAATACCAATAAAAACAGTTGGTGTAATGGGAGATACAAGAACTTATGATAACTTAATTGCTTTAAGGGCTGTAACTAGTACTGATG
>JAAZYZ010000038.1 GCA_014239355.1 Fidelibacterota bacterium | reverse complement strand
GGGTAGAATTAATGCATTTAATGCAGTATCATTATTTTCTGCTCAACCAGATGCTCAAGTAGATGTAGAGGATATTACAGTTGAAGCTAGCTCAAATCAAATGGTATTTGAAACAATTAATATTGCAAATGGTTTAGAAGGAGAAGTAGCATTAGAATTTTCAATTCTTGAACAAGATTATAAATGGGCAGATAGTAATGGCGATATGTTTGAATCAAATTGGATTGAATTAGATAATCCGATAACAGTGATATTTAATGATAATGATAATGCGCCTGATCCGATTGATATGGCGATGGAATTTCCATTTGATGATAGAATATTCACACAATGCACTATTAATCCAAATGGATGGATTGGTTTAGATGGAGATAGTGGAGCTTGGGATAATACTAGTCTTCCAACAGACCAAGTGCCTGGCGCTGCAATTTTTGGAATGTGGGATGATTTAAATCCTAGCAATAATCAATGTAATCAATATTGTGCAGGGGAAGTATACTACCAACAATTTCCAGATAAGTTTGTTGTTACATTTGATGGTGTAGCTCATTGGTGGACTAATTTTGAAAATACATTTTATACTTTTCAAATGGTACTGAATATGGATGGAAGAATTGAATTAAATTATTTCGATATGATTGGAGAAGTAAATAGCTCTACTATCGGTGCTCAAGGCGCTGATTTTAATAATGATGTATTAGTTTCATTTGATAATAATTATGCTGAAAATAATTTAACTACTAATATTTTACCTAAGGCTGATTGGTTATCTATTTCTCCATTAAGTGGAAATTTATTACCAGGAACTAGTCAAAATATTAATGTTGACATGGATACAGCTGGTTTAGTTGAAGGGACTTATTATGATATTATTAGCATTCAAACTAATGATTATAATAACTATCTATTTACTATTCCAGTAACTCTCAATATTACGGATGCATGTGGACAATGGTCTACAGGAGATGCTAATAATGATGGTAATTTAAATGTACAAGATGTAGTGTTAATATTAAATATTATTTTGGATTCTGGCACTGGCGATGAGTGTGAATCAATTGTATCTGATATAAATGCAGATGGTTCAATTAATGTTCAAGATATTATTTTATTAGTTAATATCATTTTGTCTTAGGCGCTATTTATGATTTCTAAATATTATAGTCATTACATTGTAGCTTTTTTTTTATTATTTATAATTAGAGCGCAAGATTTTTCTGATGGGCCTTATGGTATAAACTTTTTTGATATTGCAGGACCCTTTGTGATTGAAGATTTAGGAGTAAGGCAATCAGGAGATTTAGATGGGGATCGCTTTATTAACCTTAAAGATATATTATTGTACATATCATATTTAGATGGTGAAATTTCATTTACTGATGAAGAGATTATTTATGCTGACATTAATCAAGATACAAACATCGATATTATTGATATTATTCTTGGCATTGATAAGATTTTTAATTTTTCACCTGCCATTTGGAGTTTTGAAGATAGTTGGATAGGAGGGGAATCCTATATTCTAATCCCATCTAACACCTTGTGGCAACAAAATGTTAAATTAGAATTGCTACAGAACTCACCTTTAAATGTACATTATATTTTTCTTTCCAATTTAGACTCTAATTATGATGATATGATTAATTTAAAGGCTGAATTTGATATTATTATTAATCAATTAGCGCCTGCATTACAAAATCATTGGTTAGAGCACCTGCATTTTTCAGCAAAAAAAATATCTGAATATGATAGTTGGTTATCAGAGGGTTTAGCAAATCGACAAGCTTTAGGTATTAATCAATTTCAATTATTACAAGAGACAGGTTCACTCTCTAATCCTGATGGATTCATTGGTAATTATTTACACTATTTAGCTCATGAAGCTTTATTCTATAATTATGAATGGAATGTTTTAAATGAAGATGAATCCACTTATGATGAGATTACAGTATTTGAAAGAGAACATTATACAGGTGGTTGGGCATCTACAATTGAAACTATTATAAATTTTCCAGATATAGAAGCATTAGATAATT
>JAAZYZ010000037.1 GCA_014239355.1 Fidelibacterota bacterium | reverse complement strand
TGATGTAGGAATCCATAATATTATTATTAAAGCAAAAGATGTAAATAATAATAGTATTATTATATTCGGAACAATTGCATCATATAAAAATGAAGAAATTATTTATAATATAAAAGAAATAGATAATTCTATTACCTTCACAATTGATGAACAAAATAACCAACGTAATCATAAATTAGATATATGTAATAAATATGATGGAGAAATATTTGAATCTATTAATATTAAAAATAATAAAATATCTATTGATAAAAAATCACTGAAAGAACCTTTTACAGTAGTTAATTTATCTGGAAAAAGTATTAATGGTCTTAATACACATCAATATTATTATCACAGTAAAGATAAAAAAATAGACTCTATAAAAGGTGTTTTTAATATTAAAGCTTTTAAACATGGAGCCTTGATTCAATTTCAAGAAAATGAATTTTCAAATAATACTTCAAAAATAAATATTATTAAAAAAGATACTCTCCTATCCTATCCAACAAATAGGATTTTCCAAAATACCATAACAACACAAATTATAAACTTTGATGATTTTCATAATGCTATCAAATTAGAAATTCAGTATAAAACAAAACCAGAAATAAATATCCAACAAAATATTTATGCATCAATTTTTTACCCTAATGAAGGTTTATATTTAAAAAAAGGAAATTTTATTGTAGATAATATGAAAAATTTTATAAATGATAGTATGCTAATTTGGATTTCAGCTTATAAAAAAATGAATGATGAAAATTTAAATTTTTTATCAGAGACTTATGCATTAGAGCCAAAAACTTTAATCTTCAAAAAAGAATTAGATATTCATTTTGAATATGAAAAAGAAGAGTTAGGTATTGGAATATACTACTATGATGAAAAGAACAAAAAATGGAACTATCTGAAAACAAATTATGATAATAAAAGATATTCAACTTCTGTTCTTTCAAATGAGATATTTTGTTTAATCAAAGAAAATAATCATCCTGAAATTAAAAATTTAATTCCTAGTATCAACTCAACATATAAATTCCAAGATTTAGAAAAATTATCATTTATAGTTGATGATGATTTATCTGGAATTTCCAATATAAATAATATTTCAATTAAAATTGATAATGAACCTGTGTTATTTGAATATAATCCATATAGAAAAGAAGTATTCTACTTTTTTCAAGAAGATTTATTAGAAGGTGTGCATGTATTAGAAATACAGGTAAAAGATAATGTAGGAAATCTAAATAAAATTAAAGGAAATTTTATTATTAAATGAAAAAAGTATTTATTATAGGTGTATCAGGTGGCTCAGGATCGGGGAAAACTAGGCTTACAAAAAATATTTTAAAAGAAATTGATAATGAACAAGTTCAAGCAATTTCAGTTGATTCATATTATAAAGATTTATCACATTTAACTTTTAATGAAAGAGAAAAAAATAATTTTGATCATCCAAATGCAATTGATTTTGATTTATTATATAATGATTTAATAGATATTATAAATAATAAAGCTGTATATACTCCTTTATATGATTATAAAACTCATACTAGAAAAAAAAATAAATCAAATAAAATTAAAAATGTAAAAGTAATAATTTTAGAAGGAATTTTGGCATTATATAATTCAGACATTAGAGATTTGATGGCAATGAAAATATTTGTAGATACTTCTAGTGATGTATGTTTATTAAGAAGAATAAAAAGAGATGTAAATAAAAGAGCTCGTTCAATTGAAAGTGTTACAGAACAATATAATAATACAGTTAAACCTATGTTTTTAAAATTTGTGCAACCAACTAAAGATTATGCTGATTTAATTGTTCTAAATGGTGGAAAAAACAAAATATCAATAGATGCCATTGTAACAAATATAAAAAAATATTACATTTAGATATGGCATTAATGACTAAAAATAGTGGTTGGATTGAAGTTATATGTGGACCAATGTTTAGTGGAAAAACAGAAGAGTTAATTAGAAGATTAATTAGAGCTCAAATAGCAAAACAATTAGTAACCATTTTTAAACCTTCACTTGATGATAGATATAGTGAAGATTATATTGTTTCCCATAATAAAAGAAAAATTAAATCAATTGCTATTAAAAATATTGAAGAGATTAAAAAATATGTCAAAGATTCTGATGTCATTGGCATTGATGAAGCGCAATTTTTTGATGATAGCATAATAGAGATATGTAAAAATTTAGCTAGAGATGGAAAACGAATTGTTATAGCTGGGTTAGAAAAAGATTATAAAGCTATTCCATTTGGACCAATGCCTCAATTACTTGTAGATGCAGAGTATGTAACTAAAGTAAGTGCTATCTGTATGCAATGTGGAGATCCTGCAAATTTTAGTCAAAGAATTACCGATGAAAAAAATCAAGTTGTAATCGGTGAAATAGATAAATATGAAGCACGTTGTAGAAAATGTTTTCAAATATAATTAAGGAGAATTAATGGAAAGATTTATAGGTATATTAGGAATATTTGCAATACTGGGAATAGCTTATCTTATGTCTAATAATAAAAAAAATATTGATTTAAGAATAGTAGCCTGGGGATTAGGACTCCAATTATTATTTGGGATTTTTATTCTTGTAACTCCATTTGGTAAGCCAATATTTTCATGGTTTGATAAATTAATAAAAAAATTATTAAGCTTTTCAAATGATGGTAGTGAATTTTTATTTGCTTCATTTGTTGATGGAAAAATGCATCCTTCAGTTATTAATTTTGCATTTGCAGTGCTTCCAACAGTAATATTTTTCTCAGCATTAATGGCAGTATTATATCATATTGGTTTAATGCAAAAAATTATTCGATTTGTTGCTTTAGTAATGCAAAAAACAATGAAAACAAGTGGTCCTGAAACTACTAGTATCTCAGCAAATATATTTGTTGGCCAAACTGAAGCTCCACTTGTTATTAAACCTTTTATATCTAAAATGACAAAATCAGAATTAATGGCAGTTATGACAGGAGGTTTTGCAACTGTAGCAGGTGGTGTAATGGCAATTTATGTAGGTATGCTAGAAAATATACCTGGAATTGCAGGCCATTTAATGGCCGCATCAATTATGAGTGCACCTGCTGCTTTAGTAATAGCAAAAATAATGTATCCAGAAACTGAAAAAACAAATAATGATGAAGAATTTAGTCAATTATCATCAAATTTAAATGAACCAGTAGAAGGCAATGTTTTAGAATCTCTTGGTAATGGAGCTACAGATGGACTAAAACTAGCTGCAAATATTGCTGCCATGCTAATTGCATTTGTTGCTTTAATATCATTATCAAATTATATATTAAGTATATTTGGAACTTCATTAGAAGATATTTTTGGTTATATTTTTATGCCATTAGCATTTTTAATGGGTGCTCCATGGTCAGAATCACATATATTAGGTAGCTTATTAGGACAAAAAATTGTTTTAACAGAATTAATTGCCTATATGAATCTTTCAGAAATACAATCAGGAATAAATCCAATATCTGATAAAACTGCGATCTTAGCAAGTTATGCTCTATGTGGCTTTGCAAACTTTGCGTCAATTGGAATACAATTAGGAGGAATAGGGTCAATTGCTCCAGAAAGAAAAAAAGATTTAGCAAAACTTGTAACCAAAGCAATGTTTGGTGGTGCTTTAGCATCGTGGCTAACTGCTACAATAGCTGGCATATTAATTTAAAAGGATCTATATGAAAATATTATTACTAGGCCCTCCTGGAGGAGGAAAAGGGACGCAATCTAAATTTTTAATGTCAAAATTTAATATCCCACAAATATCTACAGGAGATATGTTAAGAATGCATGTAAAAAATGATACTGCATTAGGTAAAAAAGCAAAAGAATTTATGAATAAAGGGGAATTAGTAACAGACTCTCTAATTCTTGATATGATGGGGGTTAGATTTCAAGAAGAAGATTGTAGCAATGGTTTTATCCTTGATGGTTTTCCAAGAACAATAAAACAAGCTGAAGGATTAGATAAATTATTCCAAAAAACAAATCAAAAACTTGATCATGTTATAGTAATTGATGTTAAAGATAATGAAATTGTAACAAGAATGGGTGGAAGAAGAATGCATCCAGAATCTGGTAGAGTATATCATATTAAATATAATCCTCCAAAAAATGAAGGTAAAGATGATCTTACAAATGAACCCCTAATTATTAGAGATGATGATAAAGAAGAGACTGTAAGAAATCGATTATTAGTATATCATAACCAAACAAAACCACTAATTGATTATTATACTAAAAGTGTTATTAATATTAATGGTTCACAATCTATTGATGAAGTTAAAAATAATATAATTAAAAAATTAAGCTAGCATGATTAAAATAGGTGTAACCGGTAATATAGGATCTGGAAAAACTACATTAACTAAATTATTTGATAAACAAAAATCCTTTATTTTTAATGCTGATAAAGAAGCAAAAAAACATTTAAAAAAACATTCCGTCCTCCAAAGAAAAATTATCAATATTTTTGGAAATGAAATTCTAACAGCTACTGATTTAGATTTTCAAAAACTGGCTAATGTCGCATTTAAAAATCAAAAAAATCAAAAAATATTAAATGGAATAATTTGGCCTGAAGTATCGTTATTAATTGAATATTCACTAAGAGAAGCAGAAAAAGAAAATTTTAAATATTTTGTAGTAGATGCAGCATTACTATTTGAAGCAAATTTTAATCATTTTTTTGATCATATTATACTAGTTACGGCAGATAAAAAGATAAGATTAAATAGGGCTTTAAAAAGAAAAACTATTGATTTATCTCAAATAAAAAAAAGAATGGCATTACAATTATCTGATCAAGAAAAAATAAATACTTCTGATTTTGTTATATATAACAATACAAATAAAGATGATTTAAAAAGAAATTTCCAACTAATTATAAAAAAACTTATTTAAGGTATATTGTTTTTTTATTAATTATAACATTGCCAGATATTAATTGTATATAATATATCCCACTAGATAAATTGATTGGACTCCATACAAATGAATAAAAGCCAGGTAAATGAAATCGATTTATTGGGGTATCAATAATTTGTCCAATAGAATTATACATTCTGATACTGACTTTTGAATAATATGGAACTTCATAATTAAATGATGTTTGAGGATTAAATGGATTAGGATAAGGATTAGATAAGAAAAACATTGTTGGAATATGGTTAAAATCATTACTTAAACAACTTGATCCATCCCCATTACAAACACCACACTCATCATATTCACCTACACAGTCATCTACATCATCACAAATTCCATCATCATCAGCATCTACACCATCTCCGCCACAGACACCACACTCATCTAATACATTCCCATCACAATCACATGCATCATCTGCAATACCATCACCAT
>JAAZYZ010000036.1 GCA_014239355.1 Fidelibacterota bacterium | reverse complement strand
TATCATTCATTCATGTGGAATGGTTTAGATCAGTATGGAAATCAAGTGTCTGCAGGTATTTATTTCTATAGTTTACATACTAAAGAAATGACTCTGACTAAGAAAATGATACTAATGAAATAAAAGTTTTATAAGTTGATTTAAATAAAAGGGTTTTTTCTGTAGAGTTAAAACCCTTTTATTTTTTAAATTTGGGAACAATTATTATTATATTATCATTTAATAATTATAAACAATTTAATATATAAGGAATTAAAAATATGAGATATAAGTTTTTTTTAGTGTTAGGACTCTTTTTAATGGGTTCAATTTTACAGTCACAAACTTCCTATTCTAATGAGAATGAGAATACAAAAATATTGAAAGAAATATTGAAAGAAATTGAACAACTTAAAAAAGGTCAAGATAAAATATCAAAAGAGCTTGCAACATTAAAAACAGCTCCACCATCTCCAAATAAAGAAGCTGGTGCTGCTAAAGGTGGGAAAAAGAATGTTCCTGTTGGAAACTCTATGGTCTTAGGTAAAGCAGACGCACCAGTTACTATTATTAAATGGACAGATTTCCAATGACCATACTGTGCAAAATCTGTCAGTTTGATAGATGAAGTTTTAGCAAAATACCCTAATGATGTTAAAGTTGTAGTTAAAAACTTTCCATTAAGTTTTCACAAGCAAGCTAGAAAAGCAGCTAAATATGCGTTAGCAGCAGGTAGACAGGGTAAATATAAAGAAATGTATCATATGATTATGGATAATTTTAGAAAATTAAAAGCTAATGAAGATTTACCTCTTGAGTATGCAATGGAACTTGGCCTTGATATTAATAAATTAAAAAAAGATGCAGCTGACCCTTATTTTGAAGAACTTATTAAGAAAGAAAGTTTAGAATTAGCTCAGAATTTTGAAAGAAAGTCTGTTCCTAAATTTTTAGTTGCTGGTCAAGAACCAAGCGGTCGAACTTTAGATGCATGGTCAGCACTTATTGATGCAGAACTAAAAAATAAAAAATAAATTTATAGTTTAATAATTTATTTAATTTTAAAAGCTCCAATGGTTACTTTAAATTGGAGCTTTTATTTTATATATGTGATATTTATTACTTAAAAATAATAATTTAATTTTTAAATTCTAAAAATTATGCATAATTATAAGATTCATATATTAATAATATTTTTTTTAACAATCATTTTTGCTTCTGATTGTACCGATTCTAATGCGTGTAATTATAATTCTGAGGCTATTATAGATGATGGAAGCTGCTACTATCCTTTAGTAGGATGTGATGATACTTCAATTAATTGTTGTCCACCAAATGGTTTTGGACATAACCCTCAAACTAATCAACTAAGTCTTGGAGTTGATTATGCCTATAAATTTAATTCTAATTTTTCTTTAGATATTTATGAAGATTGGATTGGAGGTTATAAGACTATTGATGAAACAGAAGATGGAGAATGTTTAATAATTTCTGAAGATTGTCCAGATATTAATTTAGATGGATTATTAACTGAAAATGCTGAATTTTGTGTTGGTTCATATTATTGGAATGGTGATGGGAACAGTAGAATTCCTTTGTATGGTTATGATGGTAATCCACCAGGTTACTTAGAGCCTGGAGATCAGCCATATTTTAAATTATTTGATTCAGATACTGATAGTATATATTTTATGTTAGCTTATAAGGATGGGGAGGAATATCAGGTTACCTATGATGGTAATGCTCCTATTGAATTTTTTGATATTGATTCTTTAGTTGCTGAATGTCCATTTTACAATAATTATGATACAGACAATGATAATATTCCTGATACATGCGATGCTTGTCCAAATGACGCTAATAATGATATAGATAATGATGGTATTTGTGGTAATGTTGATATATGTCCAGAAGATTTCTATAATGATATAGATAATGATGGGATTTGTCATAGTTTAGATGAGTGCCCATACGATTATTATAATGATATAGATAATGATGGAATTTGTGGTGATGAAGATGAGTGTCCATTAGATCCTGAAAATGATGCTGATGATGATGGAATTTGCGGTGATGAAGATGACTGTCCATTAGATCCTGAAAATGATGCTGATGATGATGGAATTTGC
>JAAZYZ010000035.1 GCA_014239355.1 Fidelibacterota bacterium | reverse complement strand
AGTATAGTCTTCAAAATCTTCATCAAATATTTGGTTTGGCAAAACACATGCCTCTGGATCATCGTTGATGGAAATTACAGTTAAATCAAAACTAGTGCTAGCAGTGCCTCCATTACCATCAGATACATCAACTGTAATTGTATCTATTCCATTAAAATCTTGTGGCGGAGTTATAGTAAGTATATTATCAGAAGATATTAAACAATCTGAATTTAAAGAAGATACACTAAATTGTAATTCATCTCCATCTACATCGTTCGCTATAAGGCTAATACTTATACTATTATCTTCATCAACAATCTGATTTGGAATTGGATTGATTGTTGGAATATCATTTATAGGTAATACAGTTAAGTTGAAATTCTGTTCATCAATTTCATAATTATCAGTTACGCTAACTATAACTATAGAAACGCCATTCCAATCCGAATAAGGTGTTAAAACTAATACAGAATCCATTAATATTGTTGATTGTATTTCAAATTCATTTGAAAATACTGAATAAGATAAAATATCATTATTAGGATCAGTTGCATTAAGATATATTTCAATTGATTGATCTTCATCAATACTTTGGTTAGAAATTTCATCTAATACAGGCGGTTCATTTATTCCTTGCCATTTTGATTCTTCTGACCAATCAGAATAATTTCCGTATTCTGTCATAATCCGAATTCTAAAACTATAATAATCTTCAGGCTCAATACCAGACTCTGGAATAAAAGAGTATTCATTAATATTTTGGTCTTCAATTATATCTAAAAGTTCAAAATCAGCATTACTATTAGTTTTCCATTCTATCTCAAAATCATAATCAATTTCTACATTATTATTTAAATTAAAATCCCATGTGATTTTTAAATCTGACTCATCTAATTCTATTTCGTTTAATAAAATTTCAGCATTAAAAATAGGAACAATTGTATTAATTAATTGAGAACTCATATTACCAATTGGATCTAATCCATATACCTTATATATATATGTATAATTATAATTAATATCACCAAAATCAGTATATATAATTTCTTTATTATCTAAATCCCAATTCTCTTCACTTAATAGTGCTATTTGCTCAAAATCTGAAGCTGTCGTTATTTTTCTAGAAATAATATAATTTTTGATACAATCTAAATGTTTAAAAGTAAGAGTTACTGATTCTTCAGAATTTTGTTCTAAATTGATTTGAGTATTTTCTGAATAATTATCAATAATTAGCGATTCACAGCCATCTCCAAGTCCCACATCTGGTTGCTCACAGCTAAAAAATAAAATTGTCACTAATATAAAAAACCTATAATTCATAATTAATCCTCGATTTAATTTAATCATATCTTAATTCTCCTCATTTATTAGTTCTGCAAATAAAACTTTATCAAATAAATAATAAATTACAATGACATCACCAATTGATAGTTGATGCTTATCAATTATATCATAACTGTTTAATAAATCTGGATTATAAATATATTTAGGTAAAAAATAACGATAACCATTTTTTTCTATTATATAATTATATGGTGCAGTTGATTTATTATCTATAACAGGCAAAGCACTAATATAAATTTTTTCTTTTTTCAGCAATCCATTTTGAACATCATCTAAAAATGATATTACTTCATTAAAGTAGTTTGTACATACTTGCGCATTAAAACCACATTCATTTTTTTTCTCAATATTAGAAAAGAAAGAATGACTTACTATATATACTTGATTATGATTATAAATATTAATAACTGCATATATTGGTTGATATAGAATAATACATAATGCTATTTTAATTAAACTATTCATTAATCATTCACAATCCAGTCATATATAGATATTAATGTTGGTATTGATAATCCAATACTAATGTATGTAAAACTTTCAATTTTCTGATTGGCAAGGCTATATTCATTTGGATTACCTTGATTATTATTTGACATAGTTTCATAATGATTAACCCATTTTTGTTGTTCAATAATAGCAGCCATAGTTGTAATAGTTAAAATTAATGGTATTGGAGATTTTGATATTTTGCTTTCTGTCTCCCATGGTAAAAATCTATTCAATTGATTAGGACTTACAACATGAATATAATCATTAAATCCCCATTTTTTATCTAGATTGGCTTCAGGAATTTTCCAATCTTTTGGTATTAAATTTTTATTAATAATAATTGTTTCTGTATTTGGTGTATGCTGGTAATTAAGGTTTGAATTTTGAATACTGATTTCGTCTTTTGTTTGTACTGAACAAATTAAATCAAAAAGAATATAAATATCTACTAACTCATTATTTTTTATTTTTTTTGTGTTTTTATTTGTATGTACAATATTTGAATAGTGATATTGTTTTCCATTAATTAAGACAATATTATCAGATTCGAAAACGATATCTTGATATTTAATAGAAGATATCAGGTTCAAATGAGTAAATGAATTACTATTCTTATATTTTTTCCATATAGAAAAGACTGTCTTTGAATCATTGTTATTGTATTTTTTCTTACTAAGGTTTATGTTGAGAATAAAATCATTATCATTTTTTAAAGAATTATGAAAGTTATCATTTGATAACAAAATACCTAATGAAAATGAAATGAATAAAAAATATTTTGAAAAAATATTTATCATGCCAATTTATACCTTTCAACAATTAATTTCTGAAGATTATTATAATCAAGATTTTTGCCATTTTTATCAATCCAAGACTTTAAATTATTTTTATTAATACCCTTGTCAAAAATTTTATTAAAAACAGGTAAAGTGTATCTCCAATCTAAATCTTTTTCTCCATATTGCTTTTGGTCTGATTTGTTTTGAGTGGAATGAGAAATAATAATAACAATTTTTTTTTCTTTTAATTGTCTATTTCTATTTCTTATATCTGAAAATATATCTTGATCACTCAAATACAAATAAAGCTGAGATTCAATGAAACTCTTCAAGTGTTTATCCATACTAGCCCATGGTTCATCAGCAAATGTTATATTAGAAGGTTTAATCATAGAACGAATAAATGAAATTAATTGTTTTTCCCCACCTGACAAATAATAAGGTGTGTTATTTTTTTCATTTAAAAATTTATTTAATTTTTTAATTAGATAATCAGAACTTTCTTTTTCAATATTTAATTTTTTAGACTTATTAATAATCTCATTTAAATCAGATTCATAATTAAAATATTGATTAACAATATTTAAATTCTCTTCTAGAGTATATATATTAATTATATGAGGATCTTGAAAAATAAAAGATAAATGATTTTCTCTTATAAGGGTATTATTTATATTTTTGTTAATTTCAGTATTATCAAAAAAAAGTTTTTCATTTTTAAAAGAAGCACCAAAAAGACTTTTAGTCAGCAAAGATAACATATTGATTAAAGTAGTTTTACCAGTACCATTATTTCCATATAATGTATACAAATATCCTGAATCAAATTTCATTGTACTTTTATTAATATCAGAATTATTAAATACAATTACATTTCCATTCTCAAACTGTTTAATAATAGGTAATGTTATTTCAATCATTTATCCCTCATATTTAATTAATTCATAAATATTTTCTTTTTCTGTGTATCTGAATAAGAAAAATGTTGTGGTTATAATTGAAACAATAATAATAGATACGATAAATATTATATTATAAATAGAATATGCAGATAAATAAAATTCAAATATTTTATTAGAACTATAACCTAAAATTCTTGCCATACAAAAACCAATAGGTAAATAACAAATAAGAGACCCTAAAAGAATAATTATAAGATTACCTAAATTATAAGTTGAAAAAATTATTTTACGTGGATAACCAAAACATTTCAAAACTCCAATAGTATGCAATTCCAATTTTAATCTTAAAAGAAATTTTATAATCAAAACTAATAAAAATACTAAAAAATTAGCAATCATTAACATGGTTATATTCTTTTTACCTTCATCTAGAGACTGGTTAAGATTAATTATAGTTTTCCATCTTGCATTATCCCACCTAATATTCATACTATTTAATTTCTCCATAACAGCCAAATTTGTAATATCATTATCTAAATTTTCAGCATACATAAAGTATCTTTTATCGTCATATCTATTTTTTCCACTAATATATTGATGAAAACTAATAGAATCAGCCTGATTGAAAAAATTTAATATTTGTAGCTGAGTTAAATCAGTTTCTTCACTTAAACCATTATTTTTGTATTGTAAATTTTTATATAAATCAATCTCAATATAAAATTTTTCACTTAACCCAGGAATCTCTAATTGATTATAATTTTTCCATGATTGATAATAAATAAAAATTCTTGGCTCTTGAATAGTATATGTTCCATCAGGATTATCAATCACTCCTTGATACGGAATAGTCTTAACATTAGTATTGTTTTTAATTTTGACACTCGATTTTTGAAGATTACTAACATTTCTGTTTTTTAAATTTTGAGTTCTAATTAAAACATTATCCTCATAATAAGATAAGCTTAAACCTATCTTTTTATACATATCTTTAGTTTCATCTTTATTAATAATATCAATAGAAATAGATTCTTTAGGGCTTTTACTTTTCTCTGTAGCTTTACCTTTTCCTCTACCTCTAACAATAGTTAATGCAATTTTATTATTATCAGTTTGATTTACATGTTTTTTAAAATCATGAAGATCAAATATTTTATTTCCATTTATATGTGTTATAATATCATTTTTTTTAATATTCAAATCTTTATTTTTAACTCTATCAACCTTTATACCAGATATATAATCAAATTTCTTATCTATAATAGATAAAAAAGAGCCGCCATCTGCAACACTACCAATAGTAAATGGAGTCAAGAAATCATTTAAATAACAATCTTTTATAAATTTAAAAGCAGTATCTAAATTGCTAAAATAAAATCGCACTAAATTATCAGTAGAATTCTTATAGTTATTAAAAATATAACTTTTAATTCTAGTATCACCACTAATTTGCTTAACTTTTAAAAGAGCTTTATATCCATTACTTCGTGATCTTTTTAATAAAACATAATCATTCTCTTTTACTTTTAATCTATCCATTAATTTATCATTCAAAAATATCACAGGATCTGTTGACATACTTGTATCATTATAAGCAATAGAAAACAGCTTTTCATCTTTAGAATCAAAAAGATAGGTTAAAACTAAAGGTTGATTATCCATTTCGGAAGAACTTAGATGCACCATTTGAGGAAAATCTTTTTTTGATTTATAAAATTTAAATAAATCTAAACTATTTAAATTTTCCATAGAATCTTTAAAACTTTCGAACTCATAAAACTCATTTAGATTATAATCAAACTTAGAATTACCAACAAATAAATCATATACATGATTCCATTTATTTGATAAAAAATATTCTTTTTTTTTCTCAAAGTCAAACAACTGAAGAGATGAAATAAATATTAAAATTGTGGATAAACTCACCACAAACATAAATAACATTGGCAAATAAAAATCTGTTGAACTATCTTGATTTTTCCTAAAAAAGAAACGATATAAAATTAATTTATTTAACATTTAATTAATCTAATTTAACACCTTTAAATAATTGTAAATCACTACTGTTAACCCAATAATATTCATTTACTTGACCTGTTGATAAATTTGCACTTCCCACAAACAAACTTTGATCACTTTGAATTTGTTCATTAAGATTATCTGAAATGTTTTGACAATTAGTTAAAAAAGTTTCTTCATATTCAGGTAATCTTTCTAATAATTCTGCGAAAGAATAATCTGACTCTCTAAATAAACCTGGCACTAGTTTATCTGCTACATCTTTATTACCTACAATTTTAGACCATAGCTCATTCATTGTAGTCTCACTTAAAAATTGATTATCTATAAGATGCATCTCAACTTCAAAGAAAATAGATAGCATTCCTCTAATTAAAGTTTGTACCTCATCTTCAGTTTGATTTATAACATATTCCTGTAAAAATTCTTGAAGTTCTAGAAGATTATCTTTAGCTACCACAATATCTGTTTCAAGTAATGAAGTTTTATCTACATCATCAAGATTTGATACTATGATACCTTCATTATAAAATGTTCCAGTACCCTTTTTCCAATCAGCTCTGTTTGCTCTTAATTGTTCTAAAAAAGGCTCACTAGCTGCTGAAAGATTTTTAGCTTTTTTAGATTCAGGGTCTGTCTTATTTCCACTTATACTAGCTTTTATTTCTTCATAAATAAATTCTAAATCACTTGTAATTACATTAGTTATTTGATCAGATACTGATTGAATTTGATCCATACTCATTTGTGATAAAGCTCCTTCTTTAACATCAAATAAAAGATCATTTTTTGTTCCATTATTAAAATGATTTGCAAATTCTTCATAAGATCTAACATAATCAGCAGCTTCTGGATCATTTGGACTATTTTTAGCTATATCTATAATTGTACTATAAATACGAATTCCTCTAAGTGCCTTAAAATAATTAGAACCTGAAGCTTCAATAATTTCCTGATTTTCCATTAAAAATTGTCCAGGGTATCTAAAATCACTAGCATCGCCCATAACCAATATATATGCAGGATCTGCAGACACATCTTTAAAAGCAGCTGTAAGCGTTTCTGATAAAGCAGGCCTAACAGCCTGAGATGATGTGCAACATGCATTTTTTAATTCAGATTCATAGTCATAATTAGTTTCTTCATCAACCCAATCTGTGGTCACTTTTTGAGTATTTAGATGATAGGCCCAAACTTTAAAACGAGGTTTAACAATTTCTCCAAGTGGATTTTTAATACCTGCTGAGCCTAAATTCTTAAGAGTCATATCTAGTACAGGTCTCATACTATTCCATACAAAATCCATACTCATCGATGCATCAATCACAACTACTAAATTAATAACATCACCTCCAACCTGTTGTAATATGTCTTGTATTAAATCGTTATAGTCAGCCAAATAACCTATTTTAATTCCATTATCATTACCATCGAATATATAATTAGGCAACCATCTATGAACCACTCCTCTTTTTGATTCAAAATCTTCATGATATTTAGCTAATCCATCAGCATTTATCATAAGTTGGTCTTCATCCAAATCAGATCCATCTACATAATCAGTATGAGCCAGCTCTCCCATAGTACTTGGCAAAAAGACAATAGGCTTTAGTTCTAAATCTTCTTGATTTTTAGGCCTAATACCTAAACTTGTATTCCAAAGCACAACTTGGCCAACATCATCATTTTTTTTAGCTAAAACCCAACCCAAAAAACCCTGTTTATCATCATTTTTAGGCATTGTCTTTTTATTCTTATTAATTAAATAATAAGTATATAAATCTCCATTAAAATCTACAGTTTTTTTACCAAACACATAATAAACCAAATCCCCTGCAGCTTTCTCTATTACTTGCCCATTTGCAGGATGTGGAGTCTCAAGAAATTCTATTTCTTCAATATTACCTTGAGTTTTAACTTTGAATACTTTAGCAGGAAATTCAGTTTCCTCAAATAAGAGAGATTTATAAAGTATAAAATTTTCTCTAAACTCATTAAAATTTTGCTCTGTTACCTTTAATTCAATGTTACCATCTAGAGTAGTAAAATATGCAGCAGAAGGTTCTTTTCTATTAAATTCA
This sequence comes from Fidelibacterota bacterium, assembly GCA_014239355.1. The sequence continues at coordinate 7,529 of JAAZYZ010000035.1, read as the reverse complement.
ATTCGGTCTAAATAAGGAATAAAAGAAAAATCATTGCTTTGAACCCCTCCACTCCATAACTGTTCAAATTTGCCTACTCCTTTAGATTTAAGTTCTGATAAAAAATCTTCAAAAGCATAATTTTCCGAAAAATCTAACTCATTGTTAGATACGAACTGATAAGCATTTGAAAATGCAAATGAAAAAATAATTATATATATGAATTTGTTTATCATATGATCTCCTAATTAAAAATTTTATTATAATCTGTATAGCGTACAAATATGATTTTATCTTGATATGCTTTATTTAACTCTTTTTCTATTTTTTCCTGTTTTATTATATCACCATAATAAATATAGTATATTTTTTTAAATTGAGTATTACCATTAGAAGGTAATACACTATTAAAACCTACATTTTGATCTAACACCATATTTGAAAATGAGGACAAATATTTTTTTAGATATAATTTTTCAGAAGAACTAACAGGAGGAATAAAATCCAAACTTCTATCAGATAATACAGGACCAAATGTCCAAGCTAATTTACCAATACTGGTTAAAAATTTATCTGGAACTTCTGAATATAAATTCTGATGAAACTCTTTATAATTTTTATTATCAATGTAAGGATACTGGGAATGGATTTTATTTTTATTAATGTCACCATTCTGCTTAAAATCTAATAAATATATTTTATCAATATCGTACATATCATTTTCAAAAGAAGTAGAAAAAAATCTATTTTTCCACATCATTGGATCATCCGGATTATAATAAGGAAATTGATTCAAGTATTGAAAAATATGATATTCTGAGTTGTATGTTTTTGAATAAATATCCTTCAATTTTTGTTTAAAAGCATTATCATTTTTAGCGTTACCTGATGCATTTAAATCAACTATGATTAAAGTAGGGTTATTAGCTTTTTTAATGAATCCATCTTCAATTATTGCAGGGTGACCTCCAATTGTTAAATGACGTATTTCATTAATATTTCCTGTTTGAAATTTTATTTTATTATTTTGAATACCATATTCATCTTTTGAGCTTAGTTCATATAGTTTATTATCTAATATATATTGAACATTTGTTTGATTCTTTAAATCAGATGCCAAAACATAATATTTTTCTTTATTCCCAAAATGTTTTTTAATAAAATTATCATCAATTACTTTTGTAAAGGATCCGGACTTAATTAAACCTTTCATATTAATATCAGATATATAGACTCCATCATCAAGAGGTTTTTTATTTTTAGTAATTCTATATTTAATATTTTTCCAACTTGCCTTTTTAATTTTAAACTCACATTCTTGCCCTGGTTCAATATTAGTGTGACGACCATAGTGATCCTTGTAATCTGAAAAATCATATAAATTATTACAATCAGCAAATAAATATATATTTGTATTTACACTACTATTATTCTTAAAAACAATTTTAATTGTAGAGTTATTTTTAGGGTCAGTCTCAAAACATGAACGATCTACCATAAATGGAGTTTTATTTTTTAGATTTGATATTTGAAGAGCATTATCGATAAATTTAATATTAGCTATATACTCAGAATTATTAACTACACATTCTCCTGTAAATGAATAATATAAATCTCTCGAAATAGAACTTAAATTTTCTTTTAATTCTACTATTACCTTGATTGAATTAATATTATAAGTATCAATATTAGAATTCCTGAATTTAATTGGTAAATCTTCTTGATATGAATGAGTAAAAGAGAATGCAGAGTTGTTATCTTTAGATTCTAAATAAAAGTTGTTATTTGAATCTTTTAAGTACTTATGCCCCGAACCACTAACATTAGCTAATAATTCCCATTTTCCATCAAAATTAGAATCCTTAATTTCAATATATGTTAATTTGGAGTTGTTTAATTTTGATGCAACCTCTTTAGTTATCACAAAATCATAATCACCACAAAAAATAATTGAAATTATAAATAATATATTTATAACTCTAAATATCATAATCTGTAATTTGCCAATAATAATTTAATCATCCATTATAAGTAAGAATTGAAATGAATTGGTTTATCCATTATTCTTACAATACACAATAGAATTTATAGATTTTATTTAAGAATGAAAACAATTTAAATATCGTAAATGTTATCAGGGTTGGAAGTGTATCTACTTTTTATGTGTCTACTTTTTGCTCATATTTGAGCATTATCGACTATGATTGAAAACCCTCTAAAAACAAAAAAACCCCTCGATAAACGAGAGGTTTCTCTTTAGTACCCCGGATACGATTCGAACGTATGACCTACGGCTTAGAAGGCCGTTGCTCTATCCAGCTGAGCTACCGGGGCATTTCAAGCCTCGAAATTTAACAATAGCTAAAACTAATTCAAAAGTATTAAAAATGAAGTGTGCAATTTAATAACACACTATTATTTGAAATAGGAAGTACTTCTGATTCTAGCTTATAGTTACTTTCTCCATTTAAATAAACTACATCAAAAAATGAAATAGCCCTATTAACTAATAAAGCAGCTATTGTAAAATTATTAATTTTTTTTGCAAAAGAACTCTTTACTCTTAAATCATTAAATGAATTTCTATTTTTGGTACTATCCCAATCCCACTGATATTTAGAAGTATCAGGGTAGACATCATCATACCTTCTTTGCCTTTCCATAGTATCATTATATTCATAAATATTATCATATTGGCTAAGATGTACGACTAATAAGGATAATTCATTATCACTGATATTATCTAGATCAATTCCAGCATGATAACTTCCAAAAGACATATAATTATCTGTATACCAATCATTAGAATAGTGACTACCTAAAAATGATAGCCATGTACAAGCTTCTAAAATAAAGAAATTTTTGGCTCTTTTATCTTCAGACATTTCCATTTGTCCCCAACCAGGAACCGCTAATGATTTAAATGTATTAATATCTAAATTATCTAATAACTGAGAAAATGATAATGAAAATAAACATAAACATAATATATGTCTCTTAATGAACATTCTAATTTTTATATCCTTTAAAAAATGAAACCACCATCATTGATACCATAAATAATAAATTAAAAATAGAAAATAAATTACCATATTTCGTATAAAATGTTTTTCTATCTGAAGTAATAATATTCGCTTCCATTACTCCTTCTTTATTGAACTCAAGTTTATCAGCAATGTTCCCATATGAATCCACTATCATAGTAACCCCTGTATTTGCAGTCCTTATAACATAGCGTCTATTTTCAATCGCTCTGTATATACATCTTTTTGCATGTTGATCTAATTGAGGATTTCTAGGATACCAACCATCGTTTACAATGTAAGTAATAAATTCAGCGCCATTATTAACAAACTTTCTAGTTAAATCCGGAAATACTGACTCAATACATATCATAGATGCAAAATTAAATCCATTAACAGAAAACATTGTTAATTCAGTACCAATATCAAAATTAGTGATATTTGATTGAAAACCTATATTAAGACCAATTGCATTAAACACATCTGGAGTTCGCTCAACATTTGGGACTAACTTTTGTTTATGAAACATGCTTTCTATAGAATCAGATTTAAATAATACAGCTGAATTATATCTCTTATTATCAATTCTTAAATCTGCTCCTGCTACTAAACAAAAATTAGATTTACGTAAAAAATTATTCATATTAGAAGATAAAGATGAATTATAAGCACCCTCTTTTAAAAAAGCTCCTGAAATACTACTTTCAGGCCAAATTATTAAGTCAATAGATTCATTAGACGATCTTAGTGAAAAATTTATTAATTTATTTAAAGACCCTCTTAATGACTGCCTTTTTTCATTAAGAGATATGTTTGGCTGAACTAATTTTGTTTTAATTATTGAACCTTCAATTACATGATTAGATTTAATTAAAAATCCACTTATCCAAGGAATTATAAAAAAACATAATAATAAAATTATATTTTTAGAATTTAATTCATTATATGTTTTGTATATGATAACATTAATAAGAACAATCCAAAATGTTAAACCATATATTCCAGTATACTCTATATTTTGTGAAATTAATAAATAATCAATTTGAGTATATGATAGTGAATTCCATGCTGAGCCATAAAATCCTAAAGATCTTATATATTCAATAGATGTTATAATAATTGGAAGAAGATAAACTGAATTAAAAAGCTTAAAATATTTTCTAAAATAATAATAGATACTATATATCAAAAATATATTGATAGTTAACACAAATACTACCAACAACATAATCAAATATCTTAGAATTTGACTATCTAAACCAATATTATCAGAAATCCAGAAGAAAAATATTAAATGATATAAAAAACTCCATATAAAAGATTCTTTTATAACATCTTTTAATGATTCTTTTTTTTCAATAGAAGCTATAAAAGGAACTAATGAGAACCATGCTAAAAAACCAAAACCCCATGGTTGCTGAGAAACACCCATAAGTATAGCAGAAATAATTGAAGGTAAAAACTTATTCATTAAATTGTATCAATATATTCTTGGAGTATTATAGAAGCAGCTATTTTATCAATTCTATCTTTATTAAAACCAGTTTTTATATCCATTTGATGCATAAATTTTTCTGCTTCTAATGAGGTTAATCTCTCATCCACAAGAATAATTTCATACCCTAGCTTCTTTTCTAAAATTGATACAAATTCTCTAACCTTGATAGTTTGCTTAGTATCATCACCTTTCATATTATAAGGTATACCAGCTACTACTTTGTTAACTTGATTTTCCTCAATTATTTCACATAATTGATTTATCAAATCATCCATATCATTATACTTGAGGGTTTTGAAAGGTCTGGCTATTGTACATGTTAAATCAGATAAGGCTAACCCAACACGTACCTCCCCATAATCAATTGAAAGTATTCTATTCAACTAAATTTTCCACTCTTTTTTTAATTCAGTTTTTAAATCTTTCCCTGGCTTAAAAGATATTTTTCTATGAGCTGGAACATATATTTCTTCATTAGTTCTGGGGTTTCTTGCCTTTGGTTTAGCTTTAGTTGGTTTAACTTCAAAAACACCAAAATTTCTTAATTCAATTCTGATATTATCTTTTGGTTGCTTTAGAATATCAAGAATAGTCTCTAAAAAATTATCAACCATAAATTTCATATCTTCATGAGAAAATAAAAGTTTCTGTGATAATTTTCTAACTAAATCATCTTTATTATATTTAACTTTTTTCAATTTTATTGCCTTTCAATTTTATAAATTCTACTAATAGTTTTTAATTTATTTTGTAAACGATTTAGTTGTTTAATATCGCGTACCTCTACTATTAGCATGCATTTAGCTAAACCAGATTCTCCAGACATATTAATACTAGATATATTCATATTTAAATTTGAAGTACATTCAATAATATCTTTAGCTAAATCCTTACGATCCTCTCCTTCAATTTTTAATCTTACTATATAGGAAGAATCATTTGACATATCCCATTCAACTGGAATCAATCTATTTGAAGCTGAAATAGGATAATTATTACATGATCCCCTATGAATTGTTACTCCTCTACCTTGAGTCACATAACCTACTATTTCATCTCCTGGAATAGGATTGCAACATTTACCATAATTAATTAGTGTATTACTGATTCCACCAACTGTTACGCCTTTAGCTATACCTCTAGCTTTTCTTATAAATTTTTGAGTTAAAGTTTCATCTTCAACAGAATCTTCAATTACATCTTTAGGCTCTAACTTTAGGACTAAATCTTTAACAGTTTTTTCACCATTTGCTAGATCAATATAAATAGATTCTTCACTAGAGTTATCGAATAAATGATGACTTTCTTTAATCTTTTTTAAAAGTGCTATTTTTTTAATTTTTCTTAAACCTTTTTCTAATATTTCTTTACCAAGTATTATCTTTTCTTTATACTCATTCTGTTTTATCCATCTTTTAATATGATTTTTTGATTTAGGCATTTTGACAATCTGAAGCCATGCATAACTTGGATGTTTATTTTCTGAAGTTATAATTTCAACTGCATCACCATTTTTTAAATGTGTATTTAAAGGTACAATATGTCCATTTATCTTAGCACCCGTACATTTTAATCCTACTTCACTGTGTACTTGAAAAGCAAAATCAATTGGAGTTGCATTTTCTACAAGCTGTATTACATCACCATTTGGAGTAAATACAAATATTTCATCATGGAACAAATCTGTTTTGAGCATATCCATAAATTCTTGAGGATTTTTATTCTCATTATTTAGCTCATCAATCATATCTCTAATCCACGCAAACTTTTCTAATATTTTTTCCTTTTTAACTATTTGATTAGATTGATCTTTATATACCCAATGTGCAGCAACTCCAATTTCAGCAATCTGATTCATATTTTTAGTTCTAATCTGTATTTCAACCATTTTACCTTCTTTACCAAAAACAGTAGTATGTATAGATTGATACCCATTACTCTTAGGCATTGCAATATAATCTTTAAATCTATCTTGAAGGGGTGTATAAATCTGATGAATGATACCTAAAACCATATAGCATTCTTTAACTTTTTCTACAATAATTCTAATAGCAAACTGATCAAAAATTTCAGAAAAAGTGATGTTTTTTAATTTCATTTTATTATGAATAGAATAAAAGTGTTTTGCTCTTCCAAACATTTCATAATCAACTTTTATATCTTTTAAATCATAAACTAATGGTTCAATAAAATCATCGATATAATTCTCTCTATCTTTCTTATTTGATTTAACTAAATTTTTTATTTTTTTATGATTAGATGGCTCTAAAATTGAAAAAATAATATCTTCCATCTCCATTTTAATATTATTCATACCAATACGATGTGCTAAGGGAGAAAAAATTTCTTTAGATTCTAAAGCTAAACGTCTTTGTTTGATTTTTGATAAAAATGAAATAGTTCTAAGATTATGTAATCTATCGGCTAATTTTATAATTATTGCTCTTATATCATTAGCAAAGGATATAAACATTTTCATAAAATTTTCAGCTTTTTTCTGAGTTCTACTATTGAATTTTATATCAGATAATTTAGTTACAGATTCAACTAAAAATAATATATCATCTCCATATCTGTTTTTTATATTTTCTTTTGTAACGTTTGTATCTTCAATAGTATCATGTAAAAGACCACTTATAATTATATTTTGATCCATTCCCCAATCTGCTAATATAGTTGCAACTGCTACACAATGGTTGAAGTATGGTTCCCCAGATTTTCTTTTTTGACCTTCATGAGATTCTTTTCCAAAGCAATAAGCGTCATAAATTAAATCTAATGAACTCTTATCTAAATCCTGATGTTTTTTTAATGCGTCTAGTAATTTAGAAAAATCTTTTGGAAGTGAATTTGAAGAATAGCCTATAATACTTTTAATATTTTGGATCACCATATTAAGACTCTATTATGAAAATGGAACGTCTGAAATCCTATCTGAAAACTCATAATTTTCAAAACGTGCATAATCAGCAATAAATGTTACCTTGGCAGTTCCAGTAGGTCCATTTCTATGTTTAGCTATAATAATT
>JAAZYZ010000034.1 GCA_014239355.1 Fidelibacterota bacterium | reverse complement strand
TTCTTCAATAAGATTATTATTTTTTAAATATTCAAACTCATCAATAATTGATTCCAATTGTATTTTATTTGAATCTTTACAACCTGTTATAATTAATAGTATGATACTAATAATTGTATAGTAATATTTATATGTCATCTATTCTCCAAATATTTTATTAAATAAAGTAGGGAAAAAATATAATACTACTAGCCACATTATTCCCTTTAATAAATAAAATAAAAATGCTCCAGATATTATTTTACTTATTAAACTTTTATATTTAACTGTACGTTTCATTATTAAGCAAAATTTAATTGATAAACCCTCTTAAAGACAAATTATTTATAGTTTAGAAACTACCAATCTAATTTTATCACCTAATTGATTAATATGTTCTTCAGTAACTGTTAAGGCCGGTGCTATTCTAACGGTTGAATGATGAGTCTCTTTTGCATATATGCCATTTTTTAATAATTCCATTGACACTACATGTCCATCTAATTTTTCTTCATCATGCATTTCAAATGCTGTAAGCAAACCCTTTCCTCTCACTTCTTTAATTTTATCTGGAAAATCATTTTTTAAATTTTCAAAATGTTTCATTAATTGAGCACCTCTAATTTTTGCATTATGAGTTAAATTTTCTTCTATTAGAGTTTTAATAGCATATACTCCCACTACTGATGCTAATGGATAACCTCCAAATGTAGAGCCTTCTGAACCAGGAGTTAATGTGCCAATAACATCATTTCTACCTGCTACAAATGAAACAGGCAAAATTCCTCCACCAGCTGCTTTCCCACACCCCATGATATCTGGTTTTACATTATATAATTGATGTGCAAAATTTTCTCCTGTTCTACCAAAACCTGTTTGCACTTCATCAAATGCAAGTAAAATATTATGTTTTTTACATAACGCAGATACTTTAGGCCAATAGTCATCATCTGGGACAATAACACCTGCTTCACCTTGAATTGGTTCTACTGAAAAAGCAGCAATTCTATCTCCTTTTTCTTCAAATAAATCTTTAAGAGCATCATAATCATTGAAAGGCACTAGTGCTATACCACTAACAAATGGCCCAAACCCTTTTTTAGAATCTGGATCATCAGACATTGATACTGCCGCTAGAGATCGTCCATGAAAATTACCTGTTGCTCCAACTATAATACATTCATTTTCTGGTATATTTTTGACAAAGTATCCCCATCTTCTACATAATTTAAAAGTTAATTCCCATGATTCCACTCCTGCAACTTTTGGCACAACTCTATCCATTTGAGTAAATGAAGTTGACGCTAATAAAAAAGCACTCATATATTTATGTCTAATTGATCTAGGGACAGTTGGTAATTTTTCATCCTTTAAATGAGCAACTACTGCATCTACTATTGTTTTATTTAATTGTCCTTGATTAACAGCTGAATAACAGCATAATCCATCTAATAACTCCTCTTCGACATATGATGCTACTGTACTATTAGAAGGTTTTCTGCATATAAGGGTAGATGCATCTTGAACATGAGATACAACAACATCTTCTAAAGGGCTATAATTTTGACCACCTTTTTCTTTTTCAATTTTCGCATGTTCTGCTGGTGATAAATCCCCAATACAAATATTGTTTACTGTTAATTTATCGCCATAGCCATCAATTTTTGTCATAATTTTTACCTTTTTCTTTTATTAAGTCTGTTATTAAAAATGCTAATTCTATACTCTGTTCATGATTTAATCGAGGGTCACAAGATGTTTCATATTTGATATGCAAATCTGATTCTCTAATATTTCTTATTCCTCCTAAACATTCTGTTACATTATTTGGTGTAAATTCAAAATGGACTCCATTTGTATTTGTTTCATGGTTATAATGCGTGTCAAAGAATAGTTTCAACTCTTTAGTGATAGTTTGAAAATTTCTTGTTTTATATTTATTTTGTGATTTATATGTATTGCCATGCATAGGGTCACAGGTCCAAATCACATTTAATTTATTTTTTGTAACTAAATTAATTATTTTAGGTAATTGAGATTTAATTTTTTTTAAACCAAATCTACATATCAGAATAATTTTGCCTTTTTCATTATAAGGATTTAATTTTTTAATAATTAAGTGTAAATCTTCTATATCTAAATCTGGGCCACATTTAATACCAATAGGATTTTGAATCCCACTTAAATATTCTACATGAGCACTATTAATATTGCGTGTTCTATCTCCTAACCAAACCATATGTGTACCAGAATTATAATATTGAGTATTATATTTTTTAGTTAAGGCTGTTTCATAGTCTAATAATAGACATTCATGTGAAATATAAAATTCATTAAATTTTTGTTCATTAAACAAATTTATAGAACTATTAATGGTATGTAAAAATTTTAGTGATTTATTAATATTATTAATTGTTTCTTCAAATCTATTATAGATTTTAGAATCATGTAACATATCAATATTCCAAAAATATTTTAAAAGTTTAAATTCATTTTTAATAATAGGTTGTATTAGATTGAAGGTAGCTATTGACTTATTATAGGCTTCTAATAAACGTGTTGGATTAGGGGTCCTAGCTTTTAAATCAAACGTTATATCATTAATTGAGTCTCCCCTATAAGCAGGTAAAGCAACACCATTTCTTACTTCAATTTTTGATGTTCTAGGTTTAGCATATTGTCCTGCTATTCTACCAATTTTGAGAGTATCAATTGATGCTCCATATGATATAATGGTTGCCATTTGAAATAGAATTTTTAATTTATTTTTTATACTTTCTTCTGAAAATTCTTTAAAAGATTCTGCACATTCACCACCCTGTATTATAAATGCTTTATTTTCAGCTACTTGTATTAATCTTTTTCTAAGCTTTATAATTTGATTTGGGAAAATTAATGAAGGATAGTTTTGTAACTCTGCTATTATTTTATAATATTGATCTCTATCAGGCCAATTAGGCTGTTGAAGAATTTTAAAATTTTGCCAACTATTTAAATCCCACGATTTTTTTAATTTTCTTGTTTCCATTGCTTCCACGTTAATGTTTTAATTTGTAATGCATGTATTTCTTTAGTAATCATATCATCTAATATTCGATATATTATTCTATGTTGTTCTATTAATGACAAATCATTAAATGCATCAGAAATTACAATCAGATTAAAATGATCATTATTACCTGTCATATCTTGGGTAAATACTTTTGAATCATTTAATGCTGCTGCTATTTTTTTTTCTATTTTTTTTTCTATCATAATTATGTCATTAAAATTGTCTTAAATTTAAACATCTTAGATTATATCTTTTTAAGATTTTTGTAAATATGCATAAAAATTTTTAATTTTAACAATAATGAAAAAAATTTTCATATTAATTTTATTATCCATTTGTTTCACTTTTGAGGTAGAAGAGCAATTATCTATTACTGAATTAAGAGATGAGGCACAATTATTTATTTTAAATAAATCCTATGTTGATGCAATTTCAAATTATGAAAAAATTTATGATATCCAGTCCTTAATTTTTGGTTCTAAACATAAAAATTTATCAGAAACTTTAATTGTACTTGGGGATTTATATTATAAGATTGATGATGAATTAAATACACTTAGGTGTTTTCAAGAAGCAATTCATATTATGCATTATCACTCCTTAATGTCTAATCAATTATTGATTACTCCCTTTGAGTATTTATATGAAATATATTTAAGTAATGATCAATTAGAAATATCAGAACATATTTCTAATCATTTATCATACTTATATTCATTGGATACTTTATCCTATAATAATACAAATTGGACTGAAGTGTTACATACTCAAAGCGATCTAACCCCAATTGATTCAAATCTTAGTTTTAGTTCTGATACAATTTTTGTAATACACCCCAACGATTATATTGATAGCGCGTTAGTTAATATTGATAGCGCTGAATTTGATCAGGCTATTATTAATCTTGCAAATGGATTTGTAGAAGGATACGATATATTTGATTATAATTTTTATAATGATTTTTTTAATTCTTTTAATGATGAAGAATTAAGCCAAATAAGAGATTTCTTACAAACATCTAAGTATTCTGACAACCAAGATATTCAAGCATCTGCTTATTTTTATTTAGCCATTATTTCATACAAATTAGGGAATAATAATTTATCTTTATCCTATATTAATGAGTTTTTAAGAATTATGCCTGACGATTTAATTGGATATACAATTGCAGCCAATAGTCATTATTCAGAGAAAAATTATATTGATGCCCTTTCTGAGTATCAAAAAATATTATGGGCAAGTCCTAATAATGAATTAGCATTATTCCAGCAAGGAGTTTGTTTGTATTATTTACAATATAATAATCAAGCAAAGTCAAATTTTTCTAAAGTTTTAGATATAAATCCTGACCATTATAATAGTAAATATTATTTAGCGCTAATTGAATATGAAAACACTAATTTTGAACAATCAATCTCTTTATTTTTAGATTTGTTACAATATGATTCTAGAAATTATGAATTATATAATTTTTTAGGTAATGCATATTATGAAACAAATAATTTAAAGCTAGCATTATCTGCTTTTAAAAAATCGGTTAATCTTAATTCTTATGATGCACAAATTTATTATCAAATTGGCTTAATATATGAAAAATTATTAAATAATAATGAAGCTATTAAAAATTATAATCAAGCAATTAACATGGATAATAATAATAATAATTTAATTTATAGATTAGGTATAATTTTATATCAGGAAGGTCAGTTTAAGAAGTCATTAGAATATTTAAGAAGACATTTATCTTATGAACCTAAAGACGCTGAGGTAATTAAAATATTGGCTGACATTTTATATTCTCTCAATCGTCTTCCAGAAGCCATTGATAATTATAAAAGGCTAATCGAATTAGATCAAAATAATATGATATTTTATAAAAAAATTGCATCTGCTTATTGGGAATTAGGAGATTATACGCAGGCACAATTTTATTATAATATTATTTTAGAATACGATGATTTTCAAAGCGGAGAAATTTTTTATTATTTAGGATTTATTGCTAATCAAAATCAAGAGTACAATTTAGCTTATGATTATTTGATGTATGCTAAAGAATGCGGATATATCAATATTCTATTATATAATCAACTAACATATGCTTTATTACAAAAAAAACAATATACAGAGCTTGTCCCAATATTACATGAAGGATTATACTATCACCCTGATAATCATGATTTGCTCTATAATTTAGCAATTTCATATTACTACTTAGAGTTATATGATGAAGCCCTTAGTATATTTAGTCATTATTTTATTAAAAATAACAACGATTTAACTGCAGCATATTTAATGGGAGTATCTTGTTTTAAAGTGAAAAAATATAAATCTGCTTTATATTATTTAGATTTAGCAAATAATAGTTCTGATTCAGAAATATTGCATTATTTAGGGGCCAGTCATTATGAATTAAAAAATTATCCCAAAGCTATTAGGTCTTTTAAAAAATCATTAATCATTAATCCAAAAAATGAGTATACCATATATGCACTTGGCCAAGCATATATTGAATCAGATAATAAACGAGATTCTAAAAGGCAATTAAAGGCATTAATAAATTTAAATAGTGAACTTTTTGAACTATTAAAAATATCATTTGATGCTAAATTTGTAGATTAATATTAAAATTTAATGAAAAAATATTTTTTTTCAGTTAAATTACAGTAAGAAATTATTTAGGATAGAAGTAATGAAAATACTTATACCGCCTAGCGAAGGCAAAGCAAAGGTACAACCTTCTGAAGTCATGTTTAAAGATACTAATTTTCAATTTGCCGAATATACACAGCAAATTGTAGATTATTTAGGATTAATTGAATATGAAGATTTAACATCTGTTTATGGCACATCTCAAGAAAAAGCTATAATGTTTCATCGTCAAAATCAAGATGCCTTTAATAGTAAGTGTGTTCCTGCTATTCAGCGTTATACAGGAGTGGTATATAATCATATTGATTGGGCTTCTTTATCAAAAAAATCACAACAATATATGAATAATCATATTCTAATTTTTAGTGGATTATTTGGTTTATTAACTCCTGATACCCCCATCCCAGATTATAAATTAAAAATGAATGTATTATCTCTAAAAAGGTTATGGGGGCCTATAATTACTGAACACCTTAGCCAGGAAGAATTAATTTTTGATTTATTGCCTCAAGTACACAGGAAGGCATATACTCCGAATAAAAATACAATTCAAGTTGATTTTTTAGTTAAAAATAAGGGGAAAACAACTGCTGCAGGTCATTTTGGTAAATCTGTAAAAGGAGAATTTATTCGCTTTTTAGCTACAAATCAAGTAACCTCTATTAAAAAGTTTTCTAAATTTGAATATGATGGGTTTAAATGGGATGGAAAACATTTCGTCAAAAACACCTAAGTGTCTTTTTTTAACAATTATAAATATATTTTTTATGATTTAGAAACTACAGGTCAGAACCCTTGTTTTGATCAAGTGGTACGTTTTGCTGCCAAAGAAACGGATTCAAATCTTGAGATTATTAATGAATATAATATTAGTATTAAATTACGTAATGATATTATCCCGCACCCCAAAGCTTTATTAGTAAATAGATTAACTATTGATAATTTAAATGAGGGGATAGTTGAATATGAGGCCTTTAAGAAAATTCATCAAATTATGAATCAAAGTAAAACCATTAATATTGGATACAACAGTTTAAATTTTGATGACAAGTTTTTAAGATTTGGTTTTTATCGAAATTTATTTGATCCATATACTCATCAATTTGGCAAAAATTTTGATGACAATAAATTTCGAGCTGATTTATATAAAATGATTTTTATATATTATTTATATAAAAAAAATGAATCTATTATTTGGCCTACACCTAATAATCGATTAAGTCTAAAATTAGAGGATATTAATAATATTAATCATTTATATGATGGTATGTCACATGATGCAGAAGTAGATGTTTATGTAACTATAGAACTAGCCAAAAAATTAAAATCAATTGATAATAAAATGTGGGATTATCTTATTTCTTCTTTTATATCAAAAGATGATATGAATTATTTTAATAAATTAAATACTTTAACATGTATAGATGATAGTAATTATAAAATTGGTGTATTTATTAGTAATAAAAATGGATTAAAATCTAATTATGCAGCCCCTATTATAGAATTGTGTACAGCTTATGAAAATGGAAAAATAAGAGAGAAGAAAAAACGTTTATTACGATTAGATAATTATGATTTTGAAGATTTTAATGAAGATAATTTTTCAGATAAAATTCAGAAAGGGGTATTATCTAAAACTTTTGGAGAGCCAGATTTTATACTCCCTTTCTCAGATAAATATCTTCGTATATTTAATGAACATATCACTGGTTTAGCTAAATCTAACCTATCATGGATTAAACATCATCCAAATGCTATCAAAAATCTTATTTTAGAGCATCAAAATAAAGATTATAATAATGAAAATATTATTGATTTAGATGCAGGATTATATCAGGAAGGGTTTTTTACTAATGAGGAAAATTTATTTAAGAATAAATTTCGTGATGCAAATATATCTGATAAAATAGATTCTATAAAAGAGTCAATATTTGAAAAACGTATTGAAAAAATTATCCTTAGAATTTTAGGTAGAAATTATTTTGATGTTTTACCTATTAATTTAAAGGATAAGTATACTGAGTATTTAAACTTAATCTTTCACAAAGAACCCAATACTGCAGATTTTTTAGACAATTTACGCGCTGACCCCAATTTGTTATTAAAAGAGACTAGGGATCTTTCTAGAAATAACAATTTATCTATTGAGGACCAAAAAATTTTACATCAATTAGAATCTATGATTGAAATTAGAATTCAAACACAACAGGATTTAGGTTTTTGATAAAACTTTGAGCTGTATTAATTTAGTTGCATGAACTTTGCACCAAAAAATATAGTTTTATATGAATAGCTCCGAAAAAAACGGGGCTTTTTTTTTATCTAAAAAGCCTGCCACGTTACTTTTAGAAAATAAATTACTATTTAAAGGATATGCTTTAGGTGCTATTGGGACCACATCTGGAGAGTTATGTTTTAATACTGGGATGGTAGGATATCAAGAAATTTTAACAGACGCCTCTTATTGCGGTCAGATTGTTTTAATGACATATCCTCATATTGGTAATTATGGCGTTAATTCTGATGATGTTGAGAGTAATAATATTCAGGTATCTGGATTAATTATTAAAGATTTGACTACTATTCCATCTAATTATCGATCTGAACAATCATTAGATCAGTATTTAAAAGATCATAATATTATTGGCATTTATGGCTTAGATACTAGAGCCGTTACGCGTGTTGTACGTGAATATGGAGTAATGAATGCTGTAATTAGCTCTAAACAATTAGATACTAAATATTTAACATCAGAGCTTAATGCAACACCTTCTATGGAAGGATTAAATTTAACTACTAAGGTAACTTGTAAAAATCGATATATTTTTTCTGAAACTAGTGATAATAAATTTAAAATAGCTGCAATAGATTTTGGTATTAAAACTAATATTTTAAGATTATTAAGTAAGCGTGGTTGTAATATTACCGTTTTCCCTGCTAATGTATCAAGTCAAGAGATTATGGACTTTAATCCTGATGGTATATTTTTATCAAATGGGCCAGGAGATCCATCAGCAGTTATTGATGCAATTCAATGTATTAAAAATTTGTTAGGGCAATATCCAATTTTTGGAATTTGCTTAGGCCACCAATTGCTTGCATTAGCATTAGGGGCAGAAACATTTAAATTAAAGTATGGCCATAGAGGTTTGAATCATCCAGTTAAAAATTTAAAGAATAATAAAATTGAAATTACAAGCCAAAATCATGGGTTTGCAGTTTTAGATAACAATTTACCTTCTAATATTAGAATTACACATATTAATTTAAATGATAATACAATTGCTGGGATTGAGTGCCAAGATTTCAAAGCATTTTCTGTACAATACCATCCAGAATCTTCACCTGGTCCCCATGACTCACAATATTTATTTGATTTATTTATTGATTTAATGGAACAAAAATAATATGCCAAAAAGAAATGATATAAAGTCAATATTAATTATCGGTTCGGGACCTATCATAATTGGTCAAAGCTGTGAATTTGATTATTCTGGTACTCAAGCATGCAGTGCATTACGCGAAGAAGGATATAGGGTTATTTTAATTAATTCTAATCCTGCTACTATTATGACAGATAAAAATTTAGCAGATGCGACCTATTTAGAGCCCATCACATCAGATGCAATTGAACAAATTATTATTAAAGAAAAACCAGATGCAGTACTCCCTACAGTTGGTGGACAAACTGCACTTGATATAACCATTGAAATGGATAAAGCTGGAATTTTTAAAAAATATGATATTGAATTAATTGGAGCTAATATTCAATCCATTGAAACAGCAGAGAATAGAGAATCCTTTAAACATGCTATGGATAAAGTAGGTATAGATACCGCACAGGGGGGATTTGCACAAACATTAGAACAAGCAGAAAAAATTATTGGTGATATGAATTTTCCTGTAATAATACGACCTTCATTTACATTGGGGGGGACAGGTGGTTCAGTAGCATATAATATAGAAGAATTTAATAAGTTAATCTCAGTAGGATTAGATGCAAGTCCAATATCTGAAGTTTTAATTGAAGAATCTTTAATTGGATGGAAAGAATTTGAAATGGAAGTCGTTAGAGATTCAAATGATAATGCGATTATTGTATGTGCAATTGAAAATGTAGACCCTATGGGAATACATACAGGTGATAGCATTACGGTCGCTCCTGCTCAAACTTTAACCAATTTAGAATATCAAAAAATGAGAGATTGGTCAATTTTATGTTTAAGAACTATTGGCGTAGATACTGGGGGATCAAATGTTCAATTTGCTACCAACCCTAAAAATGGCCGGATGATTATTATTGAAATGAACCCTCGTGTAAGTCGCTCATCTGCATTAGCATCGAAAGCGACTGGATTTCCAATTGCAAAAATTGCAGCTAAACTAGCTGTGGGTTTTTACTTAGATGAACTGCCTAATGAAATTACAGGCCAAACAGTTGCGGCATTTGAACCTACAATAGATTATGTAGTAACAAAAATCCCACGATTTGATTTTGAAAAATTTCCTTCATCAGAAGGGATATTAGGGGTACAAATGCAATCAGTTGGTGAAGTTATGGCTATTGGCAGAACATTTCGGGATAGTTTGCAAAAAGCTTTCCAATCTTTGGAAGTAGGGCTTTCAGGATTAGAGCCTAAAGTGACTGAATATAGAGATTTAGATTTAACAAAAATTGGAGTGGGAACAGCATTTAGATTACTTAAGGTAAAACAAGCATTTGATGAAGGGCATAGTGTTGAAGAATTATATGAAAAAACTAATATTGATTGTTGGTTTTTAAATCAGATCCAACAGATTTCATTTATATCTCAATCTGATACATCTCTTGATAATGAATTATTATTTTTCTTAAAACAAGAAGGGTTTTCTGATATTCAAATTGCTCAAAAATTTTCTATTGAGATTAAAAAAGTGATTGATATGCGAAATAAATACAAAATTCATCCAACATTTAAATCTGTAGATACCTGTGCTGCTGAATTTTCTGCACATACTCCTTATTGCTATTCTGTATATGAAACAGAACATGAAATTAAACCTCTTGAGGGTAAAAAAATTATGATATTAGGTAGTGGCCCAACGCGAATTGGGCAAGGAGTTGAATTTGATTATTGTTGTGTTCAAGCAATTTTAGGCTTAAAAGAAGCTGGTTATAAAACAATTATGTATAACTGTAATCCTGAAACTGTTTCTACTGATTTTGATATATCAGATAGATTATATTTTGAGCCATTAACATTTGAGCATGTTATGAATGTTATTAAATTTGAACAACCTGATGGTGTATTAATTCAATTTGGAGGGCAGACACCACTTAATATTGCAAATCAATTAAAGCAAAACAATGTGAATGTTATAGGAACAGATTCAAGCTCTATTGATTTAGCAGAAGATCGCAAAAAATTTGGGGAGATATTAAAACAATTAAATATACATGCTCCTAATTGGGGGACGGCCTATTCAATTGAAGAAGCTTTAAAGATAGCAAACAATATTAAATATCCAGTATTAGTAAGGCCTTCTTATGTATTAGGTGGTCGAGGCATGGAAATAGTATATGATAATGATGATTTAAAAACTTATGTAGCAAAAGCTGCCTTAGTATCTGGAGAACATCCAATTTTAATTGATGATTTTTTAGAAGATGCATTTGAATTTGATGTAGATGCATTATGTGATGGAGAAGAGGTATATATAGCAGGAATTATGCAACATATAGAAGAAGCAGGGATCCATTCAGGTGATTCTGCTTGTGTATTACCTGCTTATGAGTTATCTATTAATCATAGAGATATAATTGAAAAATATACAAAAGATTTAGCTCTTAAACTGAATACTGTAGGGTTAATTAATATACAATTTGCTATTAAAGATAGTCAAGTTTCAGTATTAGAAGTTAATCCTAGAGCTAGTAGAACAGTCCCTTTTGTTAGTAAAGTGACTGACATTCCATTAGCAAAAATTGCTGCACAACTTGGAGTTAATCATAAATTAAAAGATTATGATTTAACTAAAAAATCTGATCACAATTTAATTGCTGTTAAAAAACCAGTATTTCCATTTAACAAATTTCCTAATCAAAGTATTTTTTTATCTCCAGAAATGAAATCTACAGGTGAAGTAATTGGACTAGATACTCATTTAGGTTCAGCATATGCAAAAGCAGAATTTGGTGCTGGAAATTCTATTCCATTAAAAGGTACTATTTTTATTTCAGTTAATGATATTGATAAAATGAAAGTTATTCCTATTGCTAGAGATTTTTATGAATTAGGCTATTCAATTATTGCGACTGAAGGGACTTATAATCTATTAAATCAAAATGGAATTTCTTGTGATATGATTTCAAAAGTGGGAGAATCACGACCTAATGTTGTGGATTATATTAAAAATAAAGATGTACAATTTATTATTAACACACCATTAGGACAGAAATCAAGATATGATGAATATGAAATAGGCAAAAGTGCTATTCGATATAAAATTCCTAATACCACTACCATATCAGGTGCTCAAGCAGCATTACGTGCAATTCGTAGGATTAAAAATAACAAAATGAATTATCGAAGTTTACAGGAAATTTTTAATTAAATTTTTATGAACATAGGACTTAATATTACCAAAAATTATAAAAAATTTGATTATTTTTTAAATTTTATTAAAAGTCAAACTGAAAGTTATAAATCATGTAATTTTATTAATGTAAGCGACCCTATAACTTTAAAAAATCATATTAATGATTTAAATATATTATTGACTTATGACATTTCTCCAGATATATTTAAAATTGCATCTAAAAATCTAAAGTGGATTCATTTTGGAGTAGCTGGTGTTGAGAAAAATTTATTTCCTGAGATTATTAATAGTAAGACAATTCTGACAAATTGTAGTGGTATACATTCTGGCCCTGTTTCAGAATTTATTATTGCATGTATTCTTTATCATTGTAAACGTTTTTATCAATGTGATCAGTTTAAAAGAACACAAGAATGGAAACAGTGGGATATTGCAAAAACAATGATTCAGTTAAAGAATAAAAAATTAGGAATTATTGGATATGGAGAAATTGGAAAAGCAACAGCAAAGCTAGCTAAACAATTTGGGATGCAAGTAATAGCCACAAGACGATTACAGAAAAAAGTTACAAGTAATCGGTTTGTAGATTCTCTATTACCTTTAACTGATATTGATACATTATATAAAGAGTCAGATTTTATTGCTGTGACTTGTCCTTTAACTCCAATGACTAAAAAGATGATTTCATTTAAGCAATTTTCCTTAATGAAAGATACAGCTTATATTATTAATATTGCTCGAGGGGAAGTAATTGATGATGATGCATTAATTGATGCTTTAGATCAAAGTACAATTTTGGGAGGTGCACTTGATGTTTTTACCGATGAACCATTGCAACAAGGCCATCCATATTTTAATTATGATAATTTATTTTTATCACCACATATTTCAGGAAATTTCCCAGAATATCAATCAGATATGATTGTGCAATTTGTTGATAATTTGCTTTGTTTTTTAAATGGGAAGACTCTTAAAAATCGAATTTGCAAAAAACGTCTATATTAAGGATATAATCATGAATGAATACTTTGAACCTATTGAACCCTTTAACACTTTTAAATTAGAAGTATCAGACATACATACTTTAAATATTGAGGAATCTGGAAACCCAGAAGGCAAACCAGTTGTGTTTTTACATGGAGGTCCAGGCGGTGGTATAGAACCTATCTATAGACAATATTTTAATCCTCAAAAGTGGAGAATTATTATTTTTGATCAGCGTGGCTGCGGTCAAAGTACTCCAGCTTCTGAATTAGAGGGAAACACTACTTGGGATCTTGTAGAAGATATTGAAAAAATTCGTAATCATTTAAATATTGATAAATGGACTATATTTGGAGGAAGTTGGGGTTCAACATTATCGTTATCTTATGCAGTGACCTATCCGCAGTGTTGTACGGAATTAATCTTGCGTGGTATTTTTATGCTAAGGAAAAAAGAGTTACAATGGTTTTATCAAAAAGGAGCAAGCTTTATTTATCCTGATGCTTGGGAAAAATATTTAGCCCCAATTCCAGAAGAAAATCATAATGATCTAATGTCTGCTTACTATAAAATTTTAACAGGGGATGATAAAAAAGCACGGTATTCAGCAGCTAAAGCCTGGTCTATTTGGGAGGCGAGCACTAGTAAGCTTATTCAAAATCAAAAATCTTTACATCATTTTGAAAATGAAGAAGTTGCTGATATGTTTGCACGGATTGAATGTCATTATTTTGTAAATGAAGGATTTTTTGAATATGATGGTTGGCTACTAGATCAAATTGATAAAATTAGACATATACCCAGTGTGATTGTTCAAGGAAGATATGATGTTGTATGCCCTATGATTACAGCATGGGAGTTGCATAAGAAATGGCCAGAAGCAGATTTTCATGTAATTTCTGATTCTGGGCATTCTATGTTAGAAGTAGGAATTAGAGATAAATTAATTGATTATACAAATAAATTTTCTACTTTATAAATCGTTTGTTAATAATATATATTTGATTATAAATTAATCGCTCTAAATGGCCCGTTCGTCTAGTGGTTAGGACCCAGGGTTTTCATCTCTGTAACAGGAGTTCGATTCTCCTACGGGCTACAAGTGCTCAGA
>JAAZYZ010000033.1 GCA_014239355.1 Fidelibacterota bacterium | reverse complement strand
AAATCTGATATACCAAAATTCACAAAATCAAATTTGAATTCAAAAGCTAAAATACTAAA
The DNA here is from genome assembly GCA_014239355.1 of Fidelibacterota bacterium. The sequence continues at coordinate 33,304 of JAAZYZ010000033.1, read as the reverse complement.
TTGGACACCTAATCAAATTATTATAGAAACAGAAACAGAGAATAATCATTTTATTGCTCTAAGCGAAATTTATTATCCTAATTGGGAAATTATAAATCATGATATTGATATCATTCAGATTAATGGTCTTTTAAGGGGATTTGTTGCACCAAAAGGGAAAAATACAATTATTATGCAGTTTAATTATAATGATGTTAAGTACTCTTCATTCATTAGTATAACTATCTTTTTTGTTATGCTTTTATTGTGTTTATCAACATATTTGTTAACAATAAATAATAAAAAAATTAAATAATTATTTTATCTTTTGAATCTGTATCATATTAGTTGAACCAGAAACACCAACAGGAACGCCAGCTGTTAATATAAAAGTTTCATCTTTTTTCATAAAACGTTTTTCAATCAATATTTTTTCAGCATTAATTAACATATCGTCTGTTGATTTAAAAGCTTTAGTTTGAATTGGAACAACACCCCAAAAAAGAGACATTCTATTACATATATTCTTATAAGGACTCATTGCATATATAATTACATTTGGTCTATAATGAGATACGATTCTAGCCGTTGCTCCTGATTCTGACATTACTACAATTCCATCTATATCCATCGATTTAGAAATCAATCTCACTGAATGCCCAATTGCAATCCTATTATCATTTCTAATATGATCTATTCTTTCAATTTTGGATTCTATACTATTTTCTACATCATTTATTATATCAGTCATAATAGATACTGATTCAATAGGATACTCTCCTGATGCAGTTTCTCCAGATAACATTACCGCATCAACCCCATCATATACTGCATTTGCCACATCATTTACTTCAGCTCTAGTTGGAGTTGGATTTTCTATCATAGATTCTAAAATCTGGGTAGCTACAATAACTGGCTTTTTTGCACGAACACAACTAGCTATAATTTTCTTTTGAAGCACAGGTACTTTTGCTAATGACTCTTCAACACCTAAGTCTCCTCTAGCAACTAATAATCCATCAAATTTATTAATAATATCTTGAAGATTATCAATTGCTTCTGGTTTTTCTATTTTAGCAATAACAGGGATAAATAAATTTTCTTTTTTAAAAATATTAATCATTGGATTTATATCTTTAGATGAGCGAACAAATGATAAAGCAAACCAATCAACTTTATATTTCAAACCTAACTTAATATCTTTTCTATCTTTATTAGTTATTGATGGTAGTGCTAAATCAACATGAGGAAAATTAATGCCTTTATTAGAATTAATAGTCCCAGACTCTAAAGCTTTTAACTGTAAAATATTATTATTAATGTTTAAAATTTTGAATGAAATTTTTCCATCATCAATTTTCACCAATGCTTTTGGATTATCTTGACCTTTAAAATTTATGTCTAAATTAATAGGAATATCGTTTACATTATCATATCCCATAGTATATGTGTGATTTTTAATTACAGATAATTTAGAACTCTCTTTATTTTTAAAATTTACCCTTATCTTTGGACCTGAAATATCCATCATAATAGCAATATTTCTACCAGATTTTTTTGCTTCAGATCTAATGATATCAATAATTAATTTAAGATCTTTCTCTTTATGTGTATGCGCCATATTAAGCCTAGCAACATCCATACCTTTTTTAATTAAAGAAGAAATAATATTAGGACTGTTAGAAGATGGCCCAATTGTTGAAATTATTTTAGTTTTTTTAATCTTCATAATATTTACAATAATATTCTTATAGCCAAATCAATACTAAATCTAGGGGTTGTAGATTAGTAAAAACTTGACTATAAGAATTTACAAATAACCTTAATAGGTATATTTTGATTCTGCTATTTTTCTAATTAAAAAAATAATTAGATAAACTAGAATTTATTTTCTATCAGCTCTTAGATAAGTAGGGACATCAAAATCATTCTCTCCAAAACTCATAGTTTTACTAGATGTGTCAGCACTGTTATTAGCTTTATCTTTATTTATAAAAGACATTTGCTCTGTATTAATATTATGCCCTAACTCAACAGTACCATCTTCATTTAACCCAGTCGCTATAACAGTAACTCTAACTTCATCTTTTAAGTTATCGTCAATAACGCAACCAAGAATAACATTCGCATCATCACCAGCTTCTTCATATATAATACTAGAAGCACTATTAAGCTCATGTATAGACATATCTTCAGGACCTGTAATATTAACTAATAACCCTTTAGATCCTTTGATACTAGAATCTTGTAATAATGGAGAGTTAATAGCTTGTTGAGCAGCTAAAACAGCTCTTTCTTCACCATGAGCTTCACCAGTTCCCATAATAGCATCACCCATATTCTCCATTACTGTTTTAACATCAGCAAAATCCAAATTAATCAGACCTGGAACATTAATTAAATCTGAAATACCTTTTGTTGCTTGATATAAAACACTATCAGCTAATTTAAAAGAATCATTTACAGAAGTAGCTTTTTCAGTTATTTCTAATAATGTTTCATTAGGAATAACTAATAAAGTATCACAATTCCTTTTTAGTTCTTCAACACCATCATTTGCTCTGAGTTTTCTTTTTGGTCCTTCAAATGAAAATGGCTTTGTAACGACACCAACGGTTAAAGCTCCTAACTCTCGAGTTATCTTGGCAATTGCAGGAGCTGCACCTGTTCCAGTACCTCCACCCATTCCAGCTGTAATAAACACCATATCACAACCATCTAATGCTTTTACCAATACATCTCTATTTTCTTCAACTGCTTGATGTCCTACATCTGCATTAGCTCCAGCTCCGAGACCTTTTGTTAGTTCTCTTCCAATCTGTAGCTTAATTTGAGAATTATTTTCATCAAGATCTTGAGCGTCAGTATTTACAGCTACAAACTCAACTTTATCTAATCCTGATAAAATCATTCTATTCAATGCATTACCACCAGCACCACCAACACCAACGACAGCAATCCTAGCTTTTTGTTCTGACAAGTTACTTGGTTCAAATAACATGTTAACCCCTTTCGTTTTTTATTTAATTAATTCTTTTATAAAATTTTTAATCATTGATATAAAAGAATTTTGATTTATTTTATTATAATTATTAAAATTTTTTCCCGCATATTTAATCAATCCGATTGCTGTTGCATATCTAGGATCTAAAATATCTATATCTATATTTTCTACTTCAAAATCATTAATTGGTAGACCCTTTTTAATTGGCATATCAAAAACTTCATAAGCAGTTTGTATTATGCTATCAAGCTTTGAACCTCCTCCAGTTAAAACAACTCCAAATGTATAATCACCATTAAAATTTGCTTTTTCAATTTCAGCTTTTGCTAACTCAAATATTTCCCTTACTCTTGGTTGAATAACCTCAGATAACATCTTTTGAGATATTTTAAATTTATTTCTACCTGCAACACCTTTAACAACAATATCATCATTAGAGTTGGCCTCATTTAAATTTGAAGACCCATACTGTTGTTTTAATTCCTCAGCTTGCTCAATTGAAGTTTGAACTCTATATGCAATATCATTTGTGATAATCGTTCCTCCGATAGGTACAACTCCTGTATGTAAAACACTTCCATTTGCGTATGTAATTACATCAGTAGTTCCACCACCTATATCAACTAGAATACTGCCTAAATTCATTTCATCTGGATTTAAAACTGAGCATGCTGAAGCAAGTGGCTCTAAAATAAAATCTATTACATTGATATTTATTTCATCTAAACAGGTTAATATGTCTCTCTCTGTATTAATGGAGCTAGTAACTAAATGAACTTTAGCTTCTAATCTACGACCTGATAAACCCAATGGAGATGAAATCCCTTCTTGATCATCAACTATATATTCTTGCGGTAGAACATGCATAATTCTTCTATCAGGTGAAATATTAATATTAGCAGCTAATTCTTGAACTTTTTCAATATCCTCATATGTAATTGAATGACCAATTGCCTGATTTTGACTATTAGAATTAATTGAAGTAACTCCTGAATAATTTAAACTACTAATGTGATCACCTGAGATACCTACAAAAGCATGAGAAATTTCAAAACCAGCTTGTTTTTCAGCATTTTCTACTGCACAAGTAATTGACTTAATAGTTTTACTAATATCTACTACAACACCTCTTTTTAATCCATCTGAATAGCTCTCTCCAAAACCTATAACCTTGACAATTCTATTTTGTTCTAAATCATACTCAGCAATTAAAACAATAATTTTTGTTGTTCCTATATCAATTACAGAAATTATTTCATTTTTATATTTATCAGTCATATTATTTATTTCTTTAAAATTATTTGATTATTAAAAGATAAATTGATTTCACTTAAATCAGAAATTCTTAAAATATTAAGCGTATCAAAAAAAGTTTGACTATTAATAATTTTTTCTAGCTTAGAAAATTGATTTTCTAAATTCTCATGTTCAAAAATAATTTTTGTTTTTTCTAAATTAACACTGATTTCATGTTCTAAAATTGATAATGATTTAATATTATTAGAAAAATGAATACTATTAAACCAATTCAATACGTCTAAACCATTTAATAAATAATCATTATTTAATCTGTTATTATTAATGTTAGAAAATAAATCTTTTAACTGATTAGAATTGTTGATGTCTTTATATATTTCATAAACTGAGAAGTCTAAATTAATTTTATGAATATTATCATTTAAAAAATTAGTACTAAATATTTGACCATTATCATCCATTGCAAAATCACTAATTTGATTATTAATTATATAAATAGGGTTTTTCTCATTAATATTTACAATTATTTTATCTGGCAACGAGTAAGAAATAGAGATATTTTGTACAATATCATAATTTTTAAATTCATCAATTTTAGATAAATAAAAATCTATTTCATCTTGATTGTAAAATTCGATACTATCAATATCATAATTGATTAATTTAAAAAATAAATCATTTGAAATGTGATTATTTCCCTCTAAAATAATTTTATTAAATTTTAACAATTTTTTATTACTAGCATAAAAACCAACAACTATTAACATTAAGAAAACAAAACAAATAGAGATTATTAAACTGATTAGATTTTGAATCATGCTACTCCTTTTAATTCAGAGCTACTAAAACCCATCAATTTAACTTCTAATTCTAAATTAATTTTAAATTTACTTAAAACTTCCTTTTTAATAATTTTAATTAATTTGAGAATATTTTCTGAAGAAGCATTTCCGTGATTAATAATAAAATTAGCATGTTTCTTAGAAATTTCTGCATCCCCAATTTTCATTCCTTTTAAATTAGCTTGATCAATTAAATATCCTGCTGCAGTTTTAGTATTAGGATTTTTAAAAATACTACCTGCCGATCTAAATTGTAAAGGTTGATTTGCTCTTCTAGATTGGGATGCTTTTTCTTTTTGAATTTTAATCTCATCTAAATCTCCAACTTGAAATTTAAAATTAGCTTCCACAACGATTTCATCTCTAGGAATAGATGAATATCTATAAGAAAAATCTATATCTTCTTTATAATATATTTTTTCTTTCCCTTCTAGTGATATACTTCTAATATTAACTAAATAATTGGAAATTTCGCTTCCATAAGCTCCAGCATTCATTATTAATGCCCCACCTAAAGTCCCTGGAACGCCAATTAAACTTTCTAAACCCTTAACTGAATTCTTAGTCAAAGTTCTTACAATGTGACCTAACATCACACCTGTACCTATTTTCACCTCAAAAGAATCATTAAATTCAAAGTTTTTAAATGATTTCCTTAGACAAATCACTACTCCATCAAAACCATTATCACTAACCAATAAATTAGAACCAGAACCCATAAAAAATGTTTTAATATTATTTTTAGAACAATACTTTAATACAACTTTTAAATCATTTATATCACATGGGTAAATAAATAAAGCTGCTATTCCTCCAACTCCAAAAGTAGTATGTTTTTTAAGTGGCTCATCTATTAAAACTTTTGATTTTAATAAATTCAAAATTTCATTTTTAGTAGTATCTAACATTATGATAAAGCCTCAAAAATTATATTATTTTGTTTATAGATATCGCCAGCTCCCATAGTAATTATAATATCCCCATCTTCATGTATATCTTGAATCATTTTAGGCATAAGAGATAGATCTTTATTTAATAAAATATTATCATAACCTAATTTTAACATTTCATTATATATAAGTTCACTAGTTACATCCTTAATAGGCTTTTCTCTAGAAGGATAAATATCAAGTAAAATAGAGATATCACTCAATGATAATGCCTTAGCAAAATCTTGATAAAAATTATATGTTCTTGAATATAAATGTGGCTGAAAAACAGTTATAATTCTATTCTTAAAAGATTTTTTTATTGCTGATATAGATGCTTCTACTTCCGTAGGATGATGAGCATAATCATCAATTAAAATTGTTCCATTTTTTAATTCATGTTTTACTTCTAACCTTCTTTTAACGCCATTATATTTTTGTAAACCAATTCTTATTTTATCAATATTAATATTTAACTCTAAAGCAATTGTAATAGCTGCTAAGCTATTTTGAATATTATGTTTTCCTGGAACTCCTAAATTAATATTGGAAATAAATTTATTATTTTTAAAAAGCTTAAATGATGAATTAAAACCTGAAAACTCAATATTTTTAGCTCTAATACTTGCATCAGATATAGTACCATATGTTCTATATGGACGTTTTAATTCACTAATAATATCTTTGACATTATCATCATCAATACAAATCCCTGTAATACCATTTAATTGAGAAGAATTAGCAAAACTAATAAACGCATCTTTTATATCATCAAGATCTTTATAACAATCTGTATGTTCTAAATCTAAATTATTAATTATACTCATAGATGGTTGCAAAGATAGAAAAGAACGATCAAATTCATCTGCTTCAACAACTATAATATCTCCAGTTCCTGATAAGGTATTAGAACCAAAATTATTTACTATACCACCAATAATTACTGTTGGTTTTAAATCTGCTTCAATTAATATAGAACTTAACATAGAACAACTAGTGGTTTTTCCATGAGTTCCAGATATGGCAATACTAATTTCTTTTAATTTTAATAACTCCGCTAGTATTTCAGCTCTTTTAATTACAGGTATATTTTTGTTTTTAGCCTCTACAATTTCAATATTATCTATTTTAACTGCAGAAGAATAAACAACTATATCTGGATTATTAATATTTACAACTGAATGACCAATGTTTATTTTTATGCCTAAATTTGATAAATAATCAGTTCTATCTGATTTAGTTAAGTCAGAACCTGATATTTGAAATCCTTGAAAATGCAAAAATTCTGCAATTCCACTCATCCCAATACCACCGATTCCAATAAAATGAATAATTTTATTCTTTTCTTTTATCATATTTTTTTTACTTTTAATAATTTAGTTACTTGATCTACAATTTTTTCTTTTGCATCTTTTATAATCAAATTGCTTGCATTCAATCCCATTAATTGTAATGTTTCTTTATTTTTAAATAGCTTTAAAATTGAATCTTCAATTATATTATCTTTTAATTTTTTTTCTTCTATCATTAATGCTGCATTATTATCTTCAAAAAATTTTGCATTATGAAATTGATGGTTTGCTGCTGATGATGGTAATGGAACTAATATCATTGCTTTTTTCATAAATGAAATCTCATTAACAGCTACAGCTCCAGCTCTAGATATAATAATATCAGCAGCACAATAAGCATGATCTATATTATTAAAAAAATCTTTTATTAAAATATTTTTATGATTCACTATTTTTTCATATTTAGATAAATTTTTATAACCACACTGCCAAATAAGTTGGATATCATTTTTAATATAAAATTCATAATTTTTTTTAAAATATTTGTTAAAGGTTTCTGAGCCTTGGCTACCACCAACAACAAAAATTGTTTTTTTGTTAGATGATAATCCAAGTTTTATACATGCATCTAATTTATTAATTTTTAAAAAATTATTTCGAATAGGCATCCCAGTCAAAATTATATTACCATTTAAATACTTTTTTGCCTCTAAAGTTGTAATGCAAACTGAATCAACCTTATTAGATAGTTTACGTGTTGTTAAACCAGGATAAGAATTTTGTTCATGGATTAATGTCTTAATATTCATTCTAATAGAAGCAAGTAAAGGTAATCCAGATGCATAGCCTCCTGTACCAATCACAATCATTGGATTCAACCTTTTTAAAATTCTTTTTGTAATTAAATATGATATTAAAAAACGGATAGGAAATAATAAATTATTAATTATATTTTTAAAGGATAGTGTCCTTTGTATACCTCTAATATTTAATAAATAATATTCATTATTCAGTTTTTTAAAAATTTTAGATTCTATCCCATATTGTGAGCCTATATATTTTATACTATACCCTTTATTATGCAATGCATCACCAATTGCTAAAGCTGGAAATAAATGTCCCCCACTTCCACCTCCAGCAATTAATATTGTATGATTTATTTTATGATCTATCATAATAATATTTCGGATTAATTTTAGAATAACTACTTTTAGAAATACTTATTAATAAGCCTATAGACATTAAACTAAAAATTGTTTGGGAGCCTCCATAACTTATAAAAGGAATAGGAAGGCCTGTAGTTGGTAAAATACCAATTACATATGCTGAATTAATAATAAGATATAAAAAAATATTGATAGTTAAGCCTAGACTTAAAAACATGGAAAATCTATCTGAGCAATTTTTAGATATGGATAGCCCTTGAAATAATAAAATTATAAATAATAAAAAAATAATTAGAACGCCTAAAAACCCAAGTTCCTCACCTATAATAGCTAAAATAAAATCAGTTTGTCCTTCAGGAATAAAACCATTATACTTAAATACACTATCACCTATACCCTTACCCATAATTCCACCATTTGCTAATGCTAAAACTGAATTAACAGACTGACCATTCACTTCACCAGATCCAACCCAAGATAATAATCTTTCCAACTGATAAGAAAATTGGTACAATAAAAATAAAAATGCTGTTAGACCTAATCCAAAAAATGATAAAATATTTTGTCTATTTAAACCTGCTGTATATAATAAAGAAAAGAAAATAATAGATATCAGAATAGTTGTACTTAAATCAGGTTGATATGCTATAAGACCAATAGAAATAGTTACATAAGGTAATAAATGCTTTAATAAAGTCTCTGTATTATTAATTTTTTGATGATATTTATCAATAAAAGAAGCAGTAAAAATAATAATTCCTAACTTTGCAGCATCAGAGGTAGTTAGTAATGTAAAATTACCAATTCTAAACCATCTATCAATTGATTTTTCTCCAATATTAATTATAATTGGAATTAACATTATAATCCATGATAAAACTAAAATAATTTTTGAATATTGATTGAGTTTTTTATAATTAAAAAATTGCAATATTATTAAACATGAAAAGCCAATAAAAAGCCATGTAAAATGTTTAGATAAAAAGTACGTATCTGATTTGTTAAATTTATAATAAGCAAAAGAACTACTAGCACTATACATTAAAAACGTACCAAACAGCACTATAGCTATTACTGTAAAAAATAAAATAGTATGATTATTAATTTTTTTCATAATAATTAAAAACTATTTCTTTAAAATAATTTCCTCTTTCTTCATAATTTTTAAATTGATCAAAACTTGCACAAGCAGGTGACAATAAAATATTATCACTACTATTTGAAAGCTGTATGGATTTGTATACAGCTTTATCAAAGTTTTGATATGAATAAATGTCGAAATAACTAGCTAATTGTTTATTAATAAACTCTCTAGATTCGCCATATAAAATAATTTTTTGAATTTTATTTTTATATTTTTTTAAGATACTAAAATCAGAATTATTTTTATCAATTCCACCTAGAATTAATATAATATTGGATTTAATAGTGTCAATTGCTGCACAAGTAGCATGTAAATTAGTTGCTTTAGAATCATTATAAAATATAGACTCTGATTTAAAGGATATTTCTTCTAATCTATGCGGTAAAGGGTTAAACGCATTTATACTATTAGTAATTGATTCATTTTCTAATCCACATAATTTACACGCTATAAATGCAGATAGAATATTTTCATAATTGTGTTGACCTTTTAATAATGATTTTGAAATATCTAATTCAATTTTTTTTCCTTTTAAAAAGAAAGAATTCTCTAATACCTTAAATTTTATTTCTTTTGCTTTTGATTTTTGATGAATATTAGATATTTGATTCTCATTTATAATTGCATGGCAATTAATATCTTGATTCATAGTTATCTTTAATTTTGCATTTAAATAATTATCAAAATTTTTATGATAATCTATATGATCAGGAGAAATATTTAATATTATTGATATATTAGGTTTAAAATATTTAATATCATCTAATTGGAAACTGCTGACTTCTAGTACATGGAAAAAATCATCTCTATTTGAATTGTTTCTTTCATTTAAAACATTAGTAGAAAAAGGAACTCCTATATTTCCTCCTAAAAATGATATAAATCCATTATTCTTTAAAATTGAATCAATTAATTCAACTGTAGTTGTTTTCCCATTTGTTCCAGTTAATGCAATAATAAATCCATTTGTAAACCAACTAGCGAATTCTATTTCACTTACTATAGGAATAGATACACTATTAATCTTTTGTATTATTTTTGAATTATTTTTAATTCCTGGACTTTTAATAACTAAATCAGAGTCTAAAATTCTATTAGAATGTTTTCCAAACTCACATTCTACACCATCAATTTTGACGTTAGACAAATTATTACTATCACTAATAAAAACATCTGCCCCTAAATTATTAGCAAGCTGTGCTGCTGCTAAGCCGCTTCTAGCTGCTCCTAAAATTCCAATCTTTTTATTATGTATAGGTAGAAATTTATTCATTATTGCAATTTGAATGTGCTAAGTGAAAATAATGCTAATAAAACACCAATAATCCAAAATCTGATTACTATTTTAGATTCTTTTAAACCTTTCTCTTCAAAATGATGGTGAATAGGAGCCATTAAAAAAAATCGTTTTCCTTTACCATATTTATTTTTAGTGTATCTGAAATAAATAACCTGAATAATTACAGATAAAGCCTCAAAAACAAATAAACCACCAATAATTATTAATAAAATTTCTTTTCTCAATAAAACTGCTAGTGTTCCTAATACCGTACCAAGTGCTAAACTACCCGTATCACCCATAAAAACACTTGCTGGATTTGAATTGTACCATAAAAAACCTAAACAAGAACCAATTGTAGCAAACGAAAATATTAATAACTCATCTGAGCCTTTGAGATACAATATGTTTAGATAATCACTAAAATCTACCCGTCCTGATGCATACGCTATTACTCCCATTGCTAATATTGAAATAGCAGATAGCCCTGTAGCTAAACCATCCAAACCATCAGTTAAATTTACAGCGTTAGAAGTAGCAGTTATTACCACTATAACCAAAATAACATAAAGCCATTGAGGTAATTCTAAAAACCCATTCATATTATTGTCTGATTGATAATTTGAAGCCATAAATGGTATAGATATACTAGTGTCAGATATATTTTGAATATAATCATTATTATGATCTATAAATATTTTGGGGGATTCAACATAATTTAAAATCATGAAAGCAATAAAAATTCCTGTTAAAATTTGTGCAACCAATTTATATCTGGCTATCAAGCCTTTAGATATTCTTTTAACTATTTTTAAATAATCATCTATAAATCCAATTAATCCCATAAATAAAGTTGAAATAATAATAATCCATGAATACATATTATCAAGTCTACTCCACAGGATAGAGGGAAGGATAATTGATAAAAGCATAATTATCCCTCCCATTGTTGGAGTACCTTCTTTGAGGTAGTGAGTATGAGGCCCATTTTTTCTAATCATTTCACCTATTTGGTGAAGTTGGAGTGTGCGGATGATTTTGGGCCCCAGGAGGAAGCTTATTAATAATGCTGTAATTGCAGCACCTGCTGCTCTAAAAGTAACATATTGTAAAATATTTATATCAAAATATTGATGAATTAAGTATATCATAATGCTTTTATAATGTTTTCAAAATTCAATGATCTAGATGCTTTAAAATAAATAGCATCACCTTCAATTAGTTCTGATTTAAGATTTTCTATAAGTGTTTGTTTATCAATAAAATGTTTAGAGACAGTTTTGATATTTTTTACTTGAGATGTAGTATCAGCAATTAAATCGCCAACACTAAAGACTAAATCAGGATTTTTTTGATCAATATATTTCCCTAAACTTATATGATGTTTTTTACTTTGTAAGCCTAATTCTTTCATATCTCCTATAACTAAAATTTTTCTACCTTTGAAAACCATATTCATAAATGAGTCAATTCCAATTTTGAATGACTCAAAATTTGCATTATAGGTATCATCAATAATTAGATAACCATTTTTATTAATATGTCTACCCCTACCATTTAAAAAATTAAATTTTTTAAATGAATCAGCTATAATTTGATGCTTAATCCCATATATACTAGAAATTGAATAACTAGCTAACATGTTATATGCCATTACTTTATTTAAATATTGATTAGATATTGTCTTTCCATTGATTGAAAATTGTGTTTTCTTATCTTTAACTTTTAATTCTCCAAAAAAATCAACTTTTGAATTTTGAAATCCAAAAGAAATCTTATTTTTTAAACCTGTACAATATTTAGATATATTAATATCATCATTATTTTCAAAAATTTTTCCATTATCTAGTGAATTCTCAAATATGGCAATTTTTGTTTCTACTAATTGTTTGAATGATTTGAAATTTCCAATATGAGCATTATGAATATTTGTAATTAAACTATAATCTGGTTTTATGATTTGACATAAATCATTTATTTCATTTGGTTTGCTAGCACCCATTTCAACAATATTAATCTCAGAATCTAAAGAAAAATTAAAAAGGTTGATGGGTAGTCCTATCAAACTATTATAATTTCCTTTTGTATTGTTAGTTTTATAAACTGATTTGAATATACTCGTAAGCATTTCTTTAGTTGTTGTTTTACCGTTAGATCCTGTTATTGCAATGGTATTTTTTTTGAAGGATTCTATCCATTGTTTAGATAATCTTTTTAAGATATTTTTTGTTGAATCAACTTGAATAATATTATTATTTATAAACTCTTCCTCACTAAATACCATAGCTGGTTTTTTAGTTAGAACTTCAGGAATAAATTTATGAGGATCTATATGGTTACCTTTTATTGGCATAAAAATATCATTTTTTTGAACTAATCTAGAATCAATACAAAATGAGTCAATAGCATTTAATTTAAAATTAAAATTTCTATTTATTAATTTTGTAAATAATTCTTTTTCTTTAATTTTAATTCTCATAATAATTCTTTAATTATTTCAATATCACTATGTTTAGTTTTTTGACTTTGATTAATTTGATAGCCTTCAACTCCTTTACCTAAAATCAATAACACTTGATTTTTTTCTAAATCTGAAAATGATTTTTTTATAGCTTTTTCTCTATTATTACATATAATATGTTTATGATGTTTCAAGCCTGAAACAATTTGATTAATAATTAAATTAGGATCTTCATATCTTGGGTTGTCATCTGTAATAATTATACTATCAGAAAAATTTTCAGATATTGACCCCATAATGGGTCGTTTATCTTTATCTCTATCACCACCACATCCAAAAAGAGTAATAATTTTATATTTTGGTTGAATTGATTTAACTAATGATAAAATTTTTTCAAATGCATCTGGAGTATGCGCATAATCAATTATAATTATTCCTCCATTTTTCTTCTTATATGATTCGAATCTGCCTGGAATTAAATTAAACTGATTAATAGCTTGAATTATATTGTCCATATTTATGCCCATAATATTACAAGCTAAAATGGAAGCTAAAATATTTGATATATTAAAATCACCTACAAGACTTGTGCTCATTTTAAATTTTTTATTTTGATAGTTAATTTCAAATTCAGAACCTGATAAAGACATCTTAATATTAGTTGGATAAATATCTGAATTCTTATTAAATCCATAAGTTAAAATTTTTGATTTTGTTTGCTCTATAATTTGATCTGAATAAGGGTCATCACTATTTACAATAGCTAATTTGTTAGTTGGTAATTTTTTAAATAATTTTAATTTTGTACTAAAATATTCATCAATATTTTTATGAAAATCTAAATGATCTCTTGTTAAATTAGTAAAAATAGCTATATCAACATCAACATCATCAATTCTATTTAATGCTATTGAATGAGAAGAAATTTCCATGTTTAAATGAGTTACTCCTCCATTATGAAGAGTATTAAATATATTTTGTAATTCTATTGATTCTGGAGTTGTAAAACTGGTACTTTTAATACCATTAGGTCCATAAAATCCAAGTGTTCCTAATGAGCTCGTAGCATAATTATTATATTGTAAAATATGATTAATTAAATAAGTTATACTTGTTTTTCCATTTGTTCCTGTAATTCCAGTAATTGAAATATTTTTAGAACAATCCCCAAAAAAATTAGAAGCAATTTTAGACATTGCTTTTCTTGAATCTTTAACTTTTAAAAAAGGTATTGAATATTTGTTTTTAATATTTTGATCTAATAATATTGAATTAGCTCCTAATTCTATTGCTTTATCAATAAAATTATGACCATCAACATTAAAACCTTTAATAGCAATAAATAATGAATCTTTTTGAATTTTTCGTGAATCATAAAAAATTCCACTAATATTCCGTGAATCAACAGAGCCTGAATATTGAACTCCTTTTAATATTTGGCTAAGCCTTTGCATTTAATATACCTTTACTAATTAATTCCTTGTCATAAAAAATAATATCTTCAATAATACTTTTAGCACAGGGAACGGCACTTTCACCACCCCATCTCTTATTATACATTGGAGCTTCTATAGAAATAATCATAACATACTTTGGTTTATCTATAGGAAATATTGATGCAAATGATGAAATAAATTCATTTTTTGAATACTCCTTTTTATCCATATCCCACATTTCAGCTGTACCAGTTTTTCCACCTATATTTAAATCATATAAATATGTTTTTTTTGCTGTGCCTTCTTTTACTGTTTTTTCTAATAAATTACGTACCACATTGGAAGTATGTTCATTCATGTTTCTATATAAAATTGTAGGTTCATATAATTGATCTGAATAATTCTCATGATTAATTTTTTTTATAATTTGTGGTTTGAGCATATAACCACCATTTGCAATAGAGCTATAAGCTAATGCCATTTGTAAATTTGTAACTAAAATAGATTGTCCTATTGATGCGCTTGCTAAATCTCTAATATTATTTTTATAATATTGAATTAATCTAATCTCTCCTTTATGTTCATCCATAAGAGAAATATTAGATTTTATACCAAAACCAAATTTTTGAATTCTTTTATAGAAAGATTTCATACTTAAATCTTGAAATATTTTTACAGTTCCAATGTTGCTAGAATTACTAAAAACTTCATCAAAAGTTAAGGAATCATAGCCAGAATCATGATCCTTGAAAGGGTCGATATATTTTCCCTTATATAAACCATTTTCACAAAAATATTTTTCTTTTTTATTGTTCAATTCTTTTTCAATTGCATCTGTAAAACACACTATCTTAAAAGTTGACCCTGGTTCATAAGCACTTGAAACTGGCCTATTTAAATAATAAAATTGAGCTGAATCTTTAGATAGTTTATTGTAATGATTTAAATCAAATTCTGGAATACTTGCCATTGCCAAAATTTCACCATTATTTGGATTTACTATTATCCCATTTGCACTTTTTGCTTTATTCTTTAAATAAGCATTACTTAGTTGATTTTGTAAAATTTCTTGAATCTTTATGTCAATAGTTAAAAATACATCCGAGCCATTATTTGGTAAATTTGATGTATTTTGTGAAAAAATTGTTTTTCCAGAGGCGGTTTTATTATATTCTACTATTGACTCTGAACCAGTTAGTATTTTATTAAAAAATCCTTCAATTCCATATTTACCTTGGTTTTGATGATCTGTAAATCCAATTAATTGGGCAGCTAATTCATTATATGGATATAATCTATGATTATAATAATCAATTCTAACTTGTTCTATACCATTAATTTTTTCTATTAAGTCTTTATGGTCTTGGACTATTAAATCTTTTTCAATTACTACATATTTTGAATTATCATTTAAAATATTATGATATTTTGATTTTGGAAAATCTAATTGACTAGAAAATAAATCAATTATTTGATTTTTATCCTTAATGCTAGTAGTTGAGCTATTAATCCAAATAAGGCATTTTTGAATTGAATATGCTAATAAATTATCATTTCTATCATATATATTTCCTCTATGTCCTTTGTTATATTTGTAAGATTTAGTTTTTGTTGTAATTTCATCTTTATATGAATTTGATTGTATGATTTGGATTGAAAAAAAGTTGAATAAAATAAAACATGAAGTAAATAAAATTATATTTTTAAATATTCTAAGGCGTTGCTGATATTTAATATATAATCTACTCATACCATGTTACCATTTAATAATATCTTTAGAATAATTAGCTTTAATCATACCATTCTTTTGAGCTTCATTTTTAATATGAGTACGTAACAATTTATCTCTATTGTTAATAGCTATTACTTTTTGATCTTTTTTGATTTCTATTTGTTGTAAAATAAAAGGAATTTTATCACGTTTAATTATTTCTGAAGCATTATTAATTTTTATAATTAAACCTACTGTTAATAGTATTAAAGAAAAGAAAAGAAAAGAAAAGACCCGTGAGTTTATATTAAATGCATTAAAATTATTCTTATTTCTATAACTTACAGGCATTCTGCTATTCTTAGTTTTGCACTTCTTGACCTAGAATTATTTTTTAATTCTTCTTCTGATGGTAAAATCCCTTTTCTATTTATTATTTTTAATTTTGCTTTGGAGTTACAATTACAAATAGGAAATACAGGAGGACAAATACATGAAATTGAATTTTCTTTAAAAAAATGTTTTACTATAGAATCTTCTAAAGAATGAAATGTGATTATAGCTAGTCTACCCCCCTTTTTAATATATTTTAAAGAATTACACAAAAATAAATTTAAATTTTCAATCTCATTATTCACTTTTATTCTAATAGATTGAAATACTCTAGATAAAGTTTTATTTAAATATCTAGGGTTAGTAACATCTTGTATTGCTTCTTTCAAATCAAATGTAGTATTCATTTTATCCTGTTTAGAATATTTGACTATATTTTTAGCAATTTTTTTGTATTTTTTTTCTTCTCCAAATTTCTTAATTATATCACCTAATTCAATTTCATCAATATTATTTAATAATTCTCTAGCAGAAATACCATTATTGGTGTTAAATCTCATATCTAAATTTCCATTATTCATATATGAGAACCCCCTATGCCCTGAATCGATTTGGTAGGAGGAGATACCAAGGTCAACAACTATGCCATCTACTTTAGATATTCCAATATCTTTTATAATATTTGGAAATTCACTAAAGTTTCCCTTGTAAAGTGAGTAGGATTGTTTAGGAAATCTAGATAGGTTGTCTTTTGAACATTTCAGGGCATAGGAATCTAAATCTATACCAATTAATTTTCCATTATTATCTAATTGTGATAGTATATGCTTTGCGTGGCCAGCAAAACCAATTGTTCCATCTATATATATGCCACTTTTATTCATTATTAAATTCTCTATAGTTTCATTTAGTAAAACTGATTTATGATAATCTTTCATTAATTAAAATTTTATTTCATTCGCAATATCATCAAAATCTTCATCACTAATAACATTGTCTGTTTCTAATAATTTTGGAGACCATAATTCTATTTTTTTAATCATCCCAATTATTGCTACATCTTTATCTATTTTAGCATAACCTAATAAATTCTCAGGAATTGCTATTCTTCCTTGAGAATCATATTTAAGATGAACAGCACATCTAACAATAGACCTCACAAAACTTCTATGCTTCATTTTGATTGAAGATAGTGAACCTAATTGTGATTCAACCTTTTTCCATTCATCTAGGGGGTATAATATTAAACAAGCATCAAATCCTCTTGTTAAAACAAAAGTGCTGTTATTAACTGGTGATAATGCTTTTCTATATTTAATAGGTATGCTTAATCTATTTTTTTGATCAATAGAATTATTATATTCACCAGTAAATGATATATTTAAATTATTTTCTTCCATTTTACTCAGACTAACTTTTATTTATTGTTTACATTCGCACACAAGATTAGGGAATAATCCCCATTCTTCCCCATTATTATATCACTCTTCACCATATTAATGCAAGTTTTTTTTTATTTTATGGAATAAAAATGCAAATATTGGAATAATTGCCTAAAAAACAATTTTGGTGATTAAAAATTAAGTGGGGCTAGAAATTAAATTAAAAAAGAATTAATAGCTTGGTATATAAAAATAATAAATATTATAATAAATATAATTATAGCAATCTGTTTTGGGTCATAATCAGTAGATTCAATTGGATTTAAATCTACATTATCAATATCATCGACAGAAGGTGGCATGAATGTTAAATTTATATCTGCAACAGATGGATTAAAAATATTATCAAATTCTTGTATAATTGACTCAGCTTTATCTAAATCTATATATTTTAAATATTCAACTAAAAATAGCTTAACATAAATATCAGACTTAAAAGAAAAATCACCGTTTTCCATTTTTTCAAAATAATTTTTCTTAACTTTACAAGCATCAGATATTTGATCCAAGGTAATACCTTTTGATTTTCTAAGTTGTTTTATTGCATTAGCAAAATTTTGAATTTTATCCATAATTAAATTTATTGCATTAATTCTATTTGTCCAAAAAGTTATATTAATTTTAACGATTGATAAAATTTACTGATTGGAAATCCCATAATATTCTCATAAGAACCATGAATTTTATTAATAAATATAGAACTTCCATCTTGAATTCCATAACTGCCGGCCTTATCTAATGGATTGTAATTAGATATATAATTATCAATTTCTAAATCATCTATAGGATAAAATTTAACTTCACTAACATCAAAAAATGTACTATTGATATTAAAGGTTTTATTCTGTAATGAAATACCTGTTAAAACTTTATGTGTATTACCACTTAAAAGTTTAAGCATTTTCTTAGCCTCAGAAATATTAATAGGCTTATTTAAAATTTGATTATTTATAAAGACAATAGTATCAGCACCAATAACTGTATAATCTGGATATTTTTTTGAAATATCAGTTGATTTTAATTTTGCTAATTTCATACAATAATCTTCAGGCTTTAAATCAATTGAAACAATAGACTCATCAATTTTAGAAGGAATAACCCTAAATTTAAAATCTGCTTTTTTTAAGATTTCAATCCTTCTAGGACTTTTTGATGCTAATATAAATTTCATTTTAATTTTGTTATTTTATATAAATTTTCAAAAGAATTGCTACCATTCTTAACCTCTAAATGGTAAATGTATGTACCATTATTAATTTTATCTCCTGATGAATTTTTTCCATCCCACTCTATATTACAAAAAGAAGTTATACATTCATAATTATCAATCACCTTTAACCTTTTACCAGATAAATCAAATATTGAAACTTTTGCAATTGAGGGAAAAGTTGAAGTTTTAAAAGTAATTTGGGTTTTATCTTGAAATGGATTAGGAAAATTATATACATCATAAGCCTTAAATGTAGAATATTCTAATTTTAATTCTATCGCTGTTAATGTTTTATTATTAAAATTATCCCAAACCTCAACAAACAAATCATTATAACCTAAATTAAAATCTGTAGTTTCGATACTAAATTCACCTATTGAAATAGAATCACAGCTTGAAATATCATTAAATTCTTGCATATCAATTATATTCTGATTTTGTTCATTATTAACCCAATATCTAATGCTATGACCAAGCCCATCCATCAAATTAATTCCAGATTCATCTTTTAATCTAACTATTATAGAACTGTTTTCAAAAATAACATCACCATTATATAAGGGTCTATAATCTGTAGTAAAAAAATCTATTTCAGGGCCTGAAAAGTCTTCAACAAACCCATCATCTAAATCTTCCGAATTAAAAACAATATCTAAATTCAAAATATTCTGAAATAAATTATGAGGCAGATTCTGTATTTGCATATAAGCAGATGCACAACCTTCGCATTCCGAAGCATCAATTGGTGTTATAAAACATACATTCTCATAAAAATTACCTTTATAAATACTTTCACCTTGAATGTTATAATTAATTGAGTCTCCAGTTTCATAAACTCTAATTATATTTTGTTCTGCATCAAATACATTGATACTTCCATTGTAGGGGCCTACATCTAAAGAAATATCAGAACCTATTAATAAGCTTTCTGGAATTTGAGTATTTATAATTATTTCATTTTTAGGGAATGGCAAAGGTAATGCTGGATCACCGAATAAATGAAACAAATGTTCTGAACTAGAATTGTTTTTTGCGTTTCTTACCAAATCACCCAATCTGCTATTATCACTATATATTTCTACATAATCATTTATTCTATTAAATAATTTTGTTAAATAATTAATATTAGAAGTTTCTCCTATGCCTCTTGTTGTAGATATTACCGCAATTGAACTTTTATCTTGCAATAATAATGCTTCAGCCATAGAATCTTTTCCATCGTACTCCCCAAAAGAACATGTACCAACAATCCAAATTGGTAACTTATAATCTAAAATATTAAATAGATTAATATCTCTTTCCAATTCTAAAATTTTTTCATCTGCTAATGTGTTATAATCACCATGTCCAATATAATTAATAACTGCTACCCCATTATTAATATTATCAATCAAGTTATTTGTTAAATCCAAATGTAATAAACCATCAGAATTTTGTATTGGATCATAATCAATACCATAAAAAGTATGTGGAATAAAATTTTGCTTAATTTGCTCGTATAATAAATGTGAATTCTCTGTGTGACTGAGTTCTGGGTATTTATTTGGATTTGGATTATTCTCATCATCACTAATTAAATTAATACCCATTCTCCATATATGACTATTATCTATAGGAAAATATAAATTATGAATATAATTGTCTATATTGTTAATGATTGTAAATGCATCGTTGGTATTTATTATAGGGATTCTACCTGTTGATAATTGAGGATTAGCTGCAAATAGATTAGATGAACTATAATAATCATCAGATGGAACAGAACCATTATAAATGGGAGGGACTATTGTTTCATCACCTAAAATTAAGAGGTAATTTAAACTAGGAAACATATCTATTTGATTAATAACATACTCTCTTATAGCATATTCAGAATCTAATTGTTGATATAAGTTATATATTGAATCAGTAGACACAATACTAATATTCAAATCATTATGAATATTTTTTAAATTTTCAGCAACATCAACCAAATTATTATTTGTAATAACTAAATAATCGATTTCAGTACTATTAACTGTATTTTGAGCAATAAAACCTCTATTAAATACTTGATTTGAAGGGGAACAAGATTCCTTACTTAAATTCTCAATAATATCAAATTCAATATCAACAGATTCAATATAATACAAAATATTATTATCAACCTTATATGGAAAAATATCTACATAGACAGAAGAACATCCTCTATAATTAAAAATATCTCCAATATGCAATAAATCGTAATTATCTAAATTAGAAACCATGTAATCTGTTTTAATCCATTTAATATTTTTGATTTTATAATCAATGTCTTGAGGGTCGGACACAACAAATTCTAATCGATATATATCATAAGTTAATCGATTCTTTAGAACTGTAGCATTTGAATTATTAATAATAAAATGATTATCAATTAAATTAAGTTTAGTATCTTCTAATACATAATTAATTGAAGATGAATATGAAAATGAAAATAATAAAATAATTAAAATTAATCTAACTGCCATATTTATTGCCTTTTTAAAAAAAAAGAATTATACTAAATTTAACCTGTATGATATGCTTTATGTTCCAATATTTGATAAAAAATGACCTTTGATTTAAATATTATAAAAAAATACTATGAAAATTTACCAAATAAAATTGGTGAGTTTAGAGGTTTATTAAATAGACCCCTTACTTTAACAGAAAAAATTCTTTATTCACATCTAAGTAATAATTTAACATCTGATTATATAAGAGGTGAAAGCTATGCAGATTTTAATCCTGATAGAGTAGCAATGCAAGATGCAACTGCCCAAATGGCTTTATTACAATTTATAATGGCAAAAAAAGATAGAGTTGCGGTTCCATCAACAGTTCATGCAGATCATTTAATTCAAGCAAAAGTAGAATCTCAATATGATTTAAAAAATGCTTTAGATGTTAATTCCGAAGTATATAATTTTTTAGCTTCAGTATCAAACAAATACGGTATAGGCTTTTGGAAACCTGGTGCTGGTATCATTCATCAAGTTATTTTAGAAAACTATGCTTTCCCTGGTGGAATGATGATAGGTACAGATTCTCATACTGTTAATGCTGGGGGGTTAGGTATGGTTGCTATAGGCGTTGGAGGAGCCGATGCAGTTGATGTAATGGCTGGAATGCCATGGGAATTAAAATTTCCTAAATTAATTGGAGTAGAATTAAAAGGAAAGCTAAATGGGTGGTGTTCTGCAAAAGATATTATATTAAAATTAGCAGGCATACTAACAGTTAAAGGTGGAACTGGACATATAATAGAATATTTTGGAGATGGCGCTATTAATTTATCATGTACTGGAAAAGGTACTATCTGTAATATGGGAGCAGAAGTAGGGGCAACAACATCAATATTTGGGTATGATGAATCAATGAAAAAATATTTAGAATCTACAGGTAGAAAAGATGTGGCAGATATGGCTAATCAAATTTCTAAACATCTAACTGGTGATTTAGAAGTATATAAAAATCCTGAAAAATATTTTGATCAAGTAATAACTATTGACCTTGATAAACTAGAACCTTATATCAATGGACCTTTTACTCCTGATAAGGCTACCCCTATATCAAAAATGAAAACGGAAGCTACTAAAAATGAATGGCCAAAAAAGATAGAGGTAGGTTTAATTGGCTCTTGTACAAATTCTTCTTACGAAGATATTTCAAGAGCTTCATCAATTGCTCAACAAGCTTTAGATAACAAAATAAAAGCTAAATCAAAATACACTATTACTCCTGGTTCTGAACAAGTAAGATATACTATAGAAAGAGATGGTTTGATTAATATTTTTAATAATATTGGAGCGAGTATCTTTTCAAATGCATGTGGACCTTGTATTGGGCAATGGGCTAGAGAAGGTGCTGAAAAAGGAGAAAAAAATACAATTATTCATTCATTTAATAGAAATTTTGCTAAAAGAGCAGATGGAAATCCTCAAACCTATGCCTTTGTTGCTTCTCCTGAGATTGTAACAGCATTAGCATTAGCTGGAGATCTTACTTTTAACCCATTAACAGACTCTCTAATAAATGAAAATGGAGAAAAAGTAAAACTCAGTCCTCCAAAAGGGTATGAACTACCTCCAAATGGTTTTGGTGTTGAAGACCAAGGTTTTCAAGCTCCAGATGAGAATAAAAAAGATATAAAAATTGTTGTTAATCCTAAATCTGATAGACTGCAGCTATTAAATCCTTTTAAGAGATGGAATAAAGAAGACTTGCTAGATTTAAAACTTCTCATAAAAGCTAAAGGAAAATGCACAACAGACCATATATCAATGGCAGGACCTTGGTTGAAATTCAGAGGGCATCTTGATAATATATCTAATAATCTATTACTTGGAGCAACAAATGCTTTTAATGATAAGGTTAATTTAGTTCAAAATCAAATTACAAAAGAATATGATCAGACTCCTAAAGTAGCTAGATATTATAAAAATAATAACATATCTAGCATTGTTATTGGAGATGAAAATTATGGTGAAGGCTCATCAAGGGAACATGCAGCCATGGAACCAAGATTTATGAATATAAAAGCAGTAATTGTTAAATCATTCGCTAGAATTCATGAAACTAATCTTAAAAAACAAGGAATACTAGCTTTAACATTTTATAATAAATCTGATTATAATAAAATTTTAGAAAATGATATATTTAATATCTTAGGTTTAAAAGAATTCTGTCCAGGCCAAAATTTAAATTGCGAAATTATACATTCTGATGGAACAAAAGATATTATTGAATTAAAACATACTTATAATAAAAATCAAATTGAATGGTTCAAAGCTGGTAGTGCTCTGAATCTGATTGCAAAAAATGGATAAGCCAATTGCCATTATTACTGGTGCTTCAACTGGAATTGGCCGCAGCCTAGCTGTCAAATTATCTGAACAATACCTAGTTTATTTAATATCAAGAAATAAAGAAAATCTAAATCAAACAAAAGAATTAATTAATGCTCAAAACAATGATTGTAAAATTATTGTTTCTGATATATCAAAAACTGAATCAATGAATGATATTTATTCACAAATTGAACATAAAGAAAAAATTGAACTTCTTATAAATAATGCAGGAATAGGAGTATTTAAAAGTATTACTGATACAACCATTGAAGACTGGAATAATACTATAAACACAAATCTTCGAGGATCTTTTTTGATGACTAAAATGATTATTGATAACTTGAAATCTAACCAAAATGGTAAAATTGTATTTATAAGCTCAGTTGCTGGGCTACAGCCCTATAAAAATTCTACAGCATACGTTGCATCAAAATATGCAATACGAGGTTTTGCTGCATCTTTAAGAGAAGAATTAAGAGAATTTAATATAAAAGTAATGACGGTATTCCCAGGTGCTGTAAATACACCTATTTGGGATAATAAGAATATGGATGAATTAAGAGAAGGTATGATGAAAACTGATGATTTAACTGAAACTATTTTTCATGCTATCAATGCTCCAAATAACTGTGTTACAGAAGAAATAACAATTAGAAGAACTTCTGGAGATTTTTAATTTTTTTCATATAAAATTCTACTCTTAGATGAAGCCCATGAACAAATCAAGCAATCACTTAGATTATGGTTTCTAGCTGGGCAATACTCTCTTCCAAAGAAAATAATTTGCAAATGACGCTTATTCCATTTGTTTTTAGGCCACACCTTTTTCAAATCTCTTTCTGTCATCTCAACATTTTTAGCTTTAGATAACCCCCATCTAGAGGCAAGCCTATGAATATGAGTATCTACAGGAAACGCAGCGATACCATACCACTGAGACATCACAACACTGGCTGTTTTATGACCTACACCAGCTAAACTTTCTAAATAATCCCAATCAGGCTGGACTCCACCACCTTCAATTAATTGAAAAGCCATTTTTTTTAAATTTTTTGCCTTAGTTGGAGCTAAACCAATTTCCTTGATTAGATTTTGGATAACTTTAATATCTAAATAAGACATTTCTTCTGGAGTACTGGCATGACTAAATAATTCAGGAGTAACTTCATTAACTTTTTTATCGGTAGTTTGAGCTGATAACATAACAGAAACAAGTAAAGTATATGCACTAGAATGGGTTAAAGGTATAGGAGTTTCAGGATATAGCTTATCTAAAATTTTACTAATTTTTTTTGCTTTTTCTAAACGCGTCATAATTAATTATTATTAATGATGTTTTTTATTTCAAAATCAACTTTAGAAAATTGATCTGTTAATTTTATATACAAATCCTCAGATATTGGAGGTCTATTATTTTCACTTTTATTAATAGATTCAAGAGTGCTAATAAAGCCTAAAGGCTTGTTAAAAATTTTGGATCTCAAATTACCTAAAAATATTGAATATTTTTTTATAAAGTCTCTCACAGTTTTTGATTTATAAGTTTTATTTTTATTAATAATTTTAAAATCAGAGATATTAAAACTCGAATCAACATTTAAAAATTCTAATGTTTCAGAATATATTCTTTCAGGATTTTTTTTAATATCTTCTAAATCTATAAATCTTATATTTTCTCTTCCAAAATAGCTAATAAAAGATTGAATATTTCTAGGTAATGATAAAATATTTGAAATATAAAATAATTTATTTACTACTGTGGTTTGGTTAGGAATTTTTTCTCCACTTAATCTACTACTTTCTAATTCTAATGCTTTATTAAAATCTTCAACAATCTCATCTCCACTAAATACAAACTGAGAATGAAGAGAATGTGCTAAGTCAACTAAATTTCTCAACATAATGATAATTTTAGCATTTGGGTTAAAATTATATATTTCTTCTGGAGCATCTTTTGAAAAAAGATAAAATGTAGATGCTTCACCAATAATTTTTTTATCAGTTTTAAATAAATTATTATATTCATCTAAACTTAAATTGTATGCACCATTCCTCCTTATTAAATCAGCACCAAAAAAATGAGGTTCTTTAAAATCAGGAAAATAAATATCAGGATGTTGCTTTAAATAATGATATAAAAATGTTGTTCCAGATTTAGGTGCTCCAACAATAAATAAATTTGGATTTTTCATATTTTATAATCCTAAAATTATTTTTTTTGGATATTTAATCATTAATTTTAATAAAGAAGTAACTTTTGAAAGATTCTTAGATAAACTATAATTCCCACCATAGCTTGCAGATACGTTATGCCATAATTTAGCTTGAGAAATATAATAACATTTTAAACCTATATTTTGGGCTCTAATAGATAAATCAACATCCTCTCCATACATATTAAAATTTTCATCAAAGCCTTTTAATTGATGAAAATGATTTTTTGAAATTAATAAACAGCAACCAGTAATGTAATCAGTTATACAATCCTTATCATAATAAGAACTATCAATTTTTCTAATCCCATGATGAGAAACAAAAAAATTAAAAATACCAAACTTTCCTCCAGCGTACCATATTCTATTTTTATTTTTTGTATATAAGATTTTAGCTCCCATAATACAACTATTTCCATATTCTTTAATTGCTCTAGAAAATGATTCTAACAAATTCTGATCACATATTGTATCATTGTTTAATAAAAGATAGTAGTCTGAATCATCATTTTTAAGCTCAAAAATTGCTTTATTATAACCTTTAGCATATTTATAATTTTTAGAATGTGAAATAATATTAACATTTTTATTATCAATTTTTAATAATGAGTTATCATTAGAATTATTATCAATAACTGTAATTTTAAAATTTGAATAATTATTGTTTTTTATTGATTCAATTGAATCATTTAAATATTTTGAACCATTCCAATTAAGTATTAGTACATGTATTTTAGGATTCATTTAAAAGCTCCCAAATACCGGAAACATAATAGTCCCAAGAAAACTTATTTTTATTTAAATTTATATATTGAGGCATTTCAATTCTATCATTTGAATTAAAAAAATGATTTATTTTATTACTTAAAGAACTAATACTATTATCATTTATGACATATCCTGATTTTTTATGAACCACATATTCTGAAAGACCACCAACATTATTAACTATAGCAGGCAAATTATACTGCCAAGATTGTGATATAATTCCACTTTGAGAAGCAGAATGGTAAGGTAAAACTAATAAATCACTCATAATCATTAATTTTTCAAGTTCTTCATGAGAAAGAAACTTATTAATCCAGATTACTTGATTTTTAATATCATATTTATTAATAATAGATTTATATTTATTTAAACTCTCATATGCTTCACCAGCAATGATTAATTTACTGTTCTTATTCTTTGTAAGATAATCTTTCACGCCATGTAATAAATTATCTAAGCCCTTATATGGCCTAATTAAACCTGAAAATAATATTAAATTCTCATCAACTGCATAACCCATTTCAGACCTAATATTTATTTTGTTAAATTTAGATTCATAATCTATATCAATTGGTAAAAATCTAACTATACTTTGATATTTCTCTTTAAAGTATTTTAATTCATTTTCCACGAATGATGACATGAATATAAATTTCTTAAATGGCTTGATATAATTTTTGATTAATTTTTTATCAATCATACTATTTTCATGAGGTTTTATATTATGACAAATTGAAATTAACTTATTATCCCCTATTTTATGCTTTAATTGTTTCGCAATTGACCCTAAAGAAATTCCTACAAATGGGTTCCAATAAGAAAAAATAACTAAATCAGGATTAAATTCTAAAATAGAATTAGCAGTTTTTGTCCAACTTAATGGATTAATAGTACTAATTGAATAATGAGAGTTTTGAAACTTTTTTTTATTAGAAATTTTTTGTGATTTTCCTGGAAATAATATTCTAGGGTATTGATAATAAAAGCTAAATATTTGTACTGAATGATTTTTACTTAAATTATTATACAAACCTTTATTATGATCTGAAATTCCCCCTCTGTAAGGTGGAGAAGTACTAATCAAAGCAATATTCATTTTTTATGGATTATTTCTTTTATTTTTTTACTTTTTTTACGTCCATTATTAACAATTAATTCACCAATTAAACCAATTGATAAAGATTGAATACCTACAACTATTAATAATATACCTAAGAAAAATAAAGGCCTACTTCCAATATATATACCTTGAAACCAAAGTATAGATAAATACAAATTGATTAATAAGCCTATAAAACTTAATAAAAATCCTATTGATCCGAAAAAATACATTGGTTTATTAAAATATTTTTTTAAAAAATAAATTGTCAGAAAATCAAAAATACCATGGAAAAATCTTGATTTTCCATATTTAGTTTGACCATGTTTTCTTGAGCGATGATTAACTATAGATTCTGTTACTCTATATCCATTATTAAATAATAATAAAGGAATATAACGATGTAATCCCCCATAAATATTTAACGATTGAAGTGCATCTTTCCTATATACTTTAATACCACAGTTTAAATCATGTAGTTTTAGACCAGAAAAAAAATTGATGAATTTATTAAATAAGAAAGATGGAATAGTCTTTGAATAAGGGTCTTTCCTATTTTTTTTCCAACCAGAAACGCAGTCCCAACCCTCTTCTAAAATATTAATTAAGTTAATAAGCTCCTTTGGATCATCTTGTAAATCTCCATCTAAAGTTGCTACATATTCATATTGGGCTAATTTAAAACCTTCATTAAGAGCATCTGATTTTCCATAATTTCTATTTAATTGTATCGAAATTATATTAGAATTATTTAATGATAAGTGATTAATAATATCATAACTTGTATCATTACTACCATCATCAATGAAAATAATTTCATATTCATTAAAAGCATCTAAGGCAACACTTTTAATCTCATGATATAAAGAATTAATTGACAATTCTTCATTATAAATTGGTACTATAATTGATATATTTTTTTGCATAATGAACTGATTTATCTATTCAAACTAAATTAAAAGTAATTAGATAATAGTATATAAGCAATTTTTTAATTAAACTGTGGGTTAAAAACCAATTTGATACTATTTTGAAAATAATTCCTTAGCAAATTGATCTGGTGTCTTACCATTAGGAACAGTATACATTCTTTCTTTAAACTTTATATTGCCTGTTTTTTCGGGGTCGTGTGCATGAACAACTTTAATCTTAACTAAGCCTTGTGCACTACCCTTTTTTAATTTATCTTCAAATGTTTGTTTCTTAGCCATAAAATCCTCTGTTTGAGCGCTAAATCTACGAAAATCCTTTAATAAAAATAAAGAAAAATTTTATTTGTTGTGTTTTTTACCTTTTACTTGCTGTATTAAAAAATTATCATTTTTTAAAGTATCTGATTTTATGTCAACTAAAGTTTGTTTATTAAAATCTTCATCAGCAGAAGAAAATTCTTTTTTAACATTATAATCATTGAACACAACAAAGAATAAAGCTAATACAGCAACTGTAAAAGAAAAAGAAGTTTTAAATTGAGGAGTAAACCAATAATTAAATGTTGATTTCTGACTTATATTCTCTTCTAAATTATGTAGAAAATCTTGCGATGTTTCTAATCTAGGGGTTTGATTAACTAAATTAATAATTCTCTTTATATGTTTGACCTTCGCTAAAAATTCTGGATGATTATCCATGTAATTTTCAAATATCTTTTTATCTTTCAAGGAAAGTTCTTCATCTAAATAAGATGAAATCATAATATCAAAATCTTTATTCATAAATCTATACTACCTTTTTTTCTTTTAAGCATTCATATAATTTTAATCGAGCTCTATTTATTCTAGATTTTACAGTTCCTAGTGGAAGCTCAACTATTATACTTATCTCATCATAAGAAAGTTCCTGAATATCTCTTAATATAATAATTGTTTTAAAATCTAATGGTAAATTAGATAAACATTCTTTTAAATCTGATTTTAAACTATTATTTAAAATATCTTTATCTGGTTCATTGGAAGTATCAGGCACTATAAGCTCTGATTCACTAAATGCTAATTCACTATTAGAGTATGTTTTTCTTCTTTTTTTCTTTCTTAACTCAGTCTTAGCAAAATTACCTGCTATAGTATAAATCCAAGTTTAAAATTTAGCAATTTTTCTATACGAATTTTTATGGGTATATAGTTTTAGAAATGTATCTTGTAGCAAATCTTCAGCTAAATCAATATCATACACAAATTGATGAATATAATTCAATAATCTATCTTTATATCTATAAACTAATTGATTATATGCAGTAATATCACCATTTTGAAATTCTTCAATTAATATTTCATCTGTTTTATCTGTCATAATAGCCTGTACAAATATTGCTGATTAAACATAAAATGCGATTATGTGTATTTATACTTTGATTCTTAGAAAGAAAATCTATTGTATTTATTTCTAAAATAATATTTTCAATCTCGTTTTGTGAATATTTTTTTGAATATATACTTATTCTTGATTGAATAATTTTATTAATAGTAAAATTATAACTAGAATTCGAATTACTATTATAATAAGAATGCAAATATATGGAATAATACAAATTAAATAAATAAATCAGAATCAAATTCAAAGAATTACCATTTGTTGTAATAGACTCATAAATATCTAACGATTTATTTATCTGTTTTTTTGCTATTGAATCTTGAAGGTTCCATAAATTATATGTTCTATTTGAGGTTGCTTTACTATATGATTTTGATAAGAAATCAATTCTAATATAATTCATAACATTTGAAATATTACTACCATATGAATCAATATAATTTTTTATTTCCATCATATCAATATCAATTTTTTCTAATTTAGAAAAATATTTAATCCATTCAGCCATTTGATTTTCAAAAGGAGTTCTAACATCAATAGCCGTTGTATTTTTAATAATTGAATCAACAAATTTATTTCTAGAATCAAAATTATTTTTTACTAAAATTATATGATGAGTAACATCTGTTTTATTTAAGTAATCAATTAATTCATTCTTTGCTTTAGAAGAAAATCGATTAATATTCTTGATAATAATAATTTTATTTGAATCAAATAAAGATGTATTAGATAATTCATTAAATATAGTTTCTTGTTGATCATAACCTAAATAATATAAATATGATTCAAAATTAGAATTAATACTCTGAAACTGATTAATAAAAAAATCTTGCATAAAAATATCATTCCCATATAAAAAATAAGAGTTTGAAAAATCTTTTTGACGCAATTTTTTGATTGCTTGTCCTAATGAAATTAATTTTTTCATATTTTTAGATTATATTGATAATAAATAAAATTATAGATATACTAAAACAATAAATTGAAAACATCCAATATTTTTTATTCTGTAATAATATATTTGATATATATATAGCTATCCATCCAAAAATAAATGAAATAAAAATACCTAATACAGATGATGATATTGTTTCAATATCTAAGGTTAATAATGAAGCTCCAATAATTAATGGTATAGCCATTAAAAATGAAAAACGTACTGCATCTTGTTTGTTTACTCCTAAAATTAATAATGTAGAAATAGTTATTCCTGATCTAGATATTCCTGGAAATAAAGCTAAAATTTGTAATAACCCTACTATAATTACTACATTCAAATTTAGCTCCTTAGAACCATTAAAATATTTTGTTAAAAATAAAATAATACCTGTAAAAAGGAATGAATAAGGCAAAAAATAAATATCATTAAAGTATAATTCAATTGAATTTTTTCCCAATAAGCCTGCAATAGAAATAGGTATACAACCTATAATAATTAGAAAAATATTGTGTCTATTTTCAATTGTAGGTTTTAGTAGCTTAACTATATATAGTCTATAATAAAAAATAATGGAAAGAACCGTACCTAAATGAAGCATTATTTCAAAATTAAAATTTTGAACTTCTTGATTAAACACATCTTTTAAAATAATTAAATGTCCAGAACTACTTATTGGTAAAAATTCTGTCAATCCTTGAATGATACCTGCAATTATTATATATAATATATTTTCTTCCATTACCCTAAAATTCCTATCATACGTTTTGAATTTTCTTTATCTCTTCTAAAACTTTCACAATCTAATGATTCATAAGTACATATATTTGATGTATAAATATTATTATTTAAAATACCGGCATTTTTAGCATCATATGCTATCTCTTTTTCTAAACTTAATAACCATTTATTTTTTATGCTATCTTTATTAATAAAAGAAAAATATTGTGCTACATCCCAATCTATTTCATAGCAGCATTCTCTAATATGTGGACCAATAAATACTATAATATCTTTTGGATCTGAATTTGCAATATTAAATAATATTTCAAATGCATTTTTAATAATATGATTTTTAGTTCCTTTCCAGCCAGAGTGAATTAATCCATAATAACAAGTTTTAGGATCATAAAGATATATAGGTGCACAATCAGCAACTTTAATAGTTAAAGTAATATTATGTTTTTCAGATGTTATTAAACCATCAACATTATCATATATACCTGGTTTAGTAATAAATTGAACATTAGAGGTATGTTTTTGAATAGGTACAGCTAATTTATTAGGTGTTGTATCACAAGATTCTTTCTTAATTGAAGCATGTATTTTATTATTAAAAAAATGAGAAAAATTAAACTGATTTACTCCCATTCAATAGTCCCTGGAGGCTTTGAAGTGATATCATAAACAACTCTATTGACACCTTTCACCTGATTGACTATTGCATTTGAACATTTTTTTAAAATTTCAGGTTTAAATTCATACCAATTAGCGGTCATCCCATCAGTACTAGTTACAGCCCTTAAAGCAATTAAGTTATCATAAGTTCTTGTATCTCCCATTACACCAACTGTTTTTATTGGTATTAAAACACAAAATGCTTGCCATATATTATGATACTCATTTGTTTCTTTTAATATTT
>JAAZYZ010000032.1 GCA_014239355.1 Fidelibacterota bacterium | reverse complement strand
GCACAAAATTGGTCAGGAGTTGCAATTGGATCTTATATCATTGCAGTTGAGCTCTTATCAAGTTTTTTAATTCCAAATGAGCATATTCATTTCAAAGGAGTTAAAACTGAAGTTCATGAAAAATGTGATGATTAAAAGTTATAAGCTATGTAGTATATTGATATCTATTTAACGACGCTTATTTTAATAATATAGGATTTAGTTTATTAAATGAAAAAAATATTAGTTTATACATTTTTATTATCTTTTGTATTATCATCAGGAAAACCTGAGGCCACAATAACCTCAATAGGTATAAGTGACAAATTAGGTATATTTGGGGTTATTAATAAAACCGTTTTTTTCAATAATATAAATAGTAAGACTCAGGTCTATTATACTTATGGTGTATTTCCTATTCCATTTACAGGTGGAATTGGAATGGGTCTGAAGCATTCTTTCCTTGATAAAGATTTTCAAATTCCTTTTTTTGATTTTTATATCTCTCCATATGTTTCATGTACCCCTTCAATTAACTATATAATAGGTTGGAATAGTAACATAGAATTTCTTCCTTTTATTACAGGTGCTTTAGCGATTGATATTAATAGTGATGCATTTAAAGAAATTGAAATACCTAATATAGTAAAATTTGATATGGGTGTACAAATAGGTGTTCTTTTGCAATATGATATAAAAAATGGTACTGTTTATAGAGGCACAAGTAATGAACCTGATGAAATATGGCCCTCTATTAATATTAAAATTAAATCAAAATCACTGTTATGGTAGAAATATCTATATGAAAATATATTTTGCAGGTTCAATTAGAGGTGGTCGAGATGAAGAGGGTAACTACCTCAAGTTAATTAATTATTTAGCTACCTTTGGTGAAGTATTAACAGAGCATGTAGGTCACAAAGATATTGAGAAAAGTGAGTTACATAGATCAGATAACTATATTTTTGAAAGAGATGTTGATTGGTTAAAATCATCTGATGTTATGGTTGCTGATGTTACGATGCCATCTCTTGGAGTAGGATATGAGATTGGTTTTGCTGAAACACTTGATATACCCATATTATGTTTATTTAACCCAAAGTATAAAAAGACTCTATCTGCAATGGTTTCTGGGAATAAAAAACTTATTTGTAAAGAATATAATACAGTTGATGAAGCTAAGTTATTATTAGATGAGTTTCTATCTTCAATTTAAATTGTGAGTTTATAATGCGATATTTAATACTTTTACTAACTTTATGTGCTCTATGGTCTAATGATGACATTATTAGAGAAAAGATAAGAATTAGGCAAGATTTTAATGCTTCTAATACTTTGTCTAATCATCAATATAGAAATGAAGAAGAATTAATTAATTTTATTGAGAATGTTGTAGAGTTAAATAATGTTCCTGGCTTATCAGTTTCTGTTGTAGAAGGTGAGTATATTGTCTGGAATAAAGCATTTGGCATGGCCAATGTCGAAGAAGGTATTATGGTCTCAGATAGTACTATGTTTATGCTTGCATCAGTTTCGAAGACTGTTACAGCAACTGCTTTGATGAAATTATGGGAAAATGGTCTTATTAATTTGAATCAAAATATTAATAGCTATTTACCATTTGAAGTTAGACATCCAGATTTTCCGCTAATTCCTATTACTGCTAAAATGCTTTTATCTCACACTTCAGGGATAAAAGATAATTGGGGTGTGATGCCTTATTATGAGGGTGATTCTGAGATAGAATTAAGTGTTTATTTAGAAGAGTATTTAGTACCAGGTGGAGATTTTTACAATCAAAATCTTAATTTTACTAATAATGCTCCAGGTACAAATTTTTCTTATAGTAATATTGGTGCTGCTCTTATTGGTTATTTAGTTGAAGCTATTAGTTCTCAACCATTTAATGAATATTGTAATCAGCATATTTTTGAGCCTTTAGATATGAGCGGTCGATGGTTTTTGTCTGAACTTGATATAAGTAATATTGCTATACCTTATGAGGTTTCTTCCGATGGTTCTGGAAACAGTTGTTATGATATTGGGTGTGGAGTTTTTAATTCTTC
The DNA here is from genome assembly GCA_014239355.1 of Fidelibacterota bacterium. Next base: position 3,889 of record JAAZYZ010000032.1, on the reverse strand, counting down.
GAATCCTTGTCAATGTGATCAAGCATGTAATTCTTATGGAGATTGTTGTGATGATTATGAACAGGTATGCGGAGAAGATGGTACTGGAGATGGCGTTGGGTTTTCACCAATAGATCATTATGGATATTCTGATTATCCTTCAGGTCAGCTTAGGATATCATCATTAGATTTAGCCAAATTTTTAGTCCTTTATAGTAATGGAGGTATATATAAAGATATCCGTATACTAGAAGAGGAAACTATAGAATATATGAAATCTATTCCTTATCCAAATATTGATTCACAACAAGCATTTATATGGTATTACAAGAATCAAGCAGGAAGAAGCTTGTTTGGCCACAATGGAGGAGATAAGGCTGTAAGCACAGAAATGTTTATTTCTTTATCTGATCAGCTAGGAGTTATAGTACTTGCTAATTGCGCTAATTACAATGCTATCATACAGGTCGAAAATGCTGTTTTTGATTTTTCTGATCAGTATGGGTTTGAATTATTTGGAGACTTAAACTCTGACATGATGCTTAATATATTGGATGTTATTTTACTTGCTAATACAATAATTGAAGGTCAGTATATAGATAATGGAGATTTAAATTTTGATAACCAAATAAATATACAAGACATTATTTTATTAGTAAATATAATACTCACTTAAAGTAAAACTTTATGTATTTATAATTTGAAATATCATTAAAATAGAGCTAAATTCAATCACTATGTATCATACTATTTATTTATACTTATTTTTTAGTTTTTTATTTTCCTCGAATCTATATTTTGAGGCTGACCCATTTTATTTATTTTATCATGAAAGTCAACAATTTGATCAAAATGACTATGATGTAGATTTAAATATAAGGCCTGCATTTAAAAGTGAGTATGACGATCAGATGGGTCTTTCATATAATACTTGGTACTATTATAATGATAATGCTCCAAATTTAGAAAACACTTCTAATCGATGGGTTGCAAAGGGTAGTAATTTATATAATTCTGTTCACTTTGATTATTTTAATAAGTATTTATATTTTTCTATTGAACCCTATTTTTTTACATCAGAAAATTTAGCATTTAATACTCAGCATACAGATCCAATGTTTCAAGCTTTAAATGATGGAGCTTCTCATACAGAAAGGCCTTATATTGATTATGGTTTAAGAGAAACTCAGCTTATTCTTCATAATAAGGATTTTGGAATTGGACTGTCTAATACAAATATGTGGTGGGGACCAGGCATACATAATTCCTTGCATATGTCAAATAACACCTCAGGATTTAATTATTTTTTCTTAGGAACAACTTCTGAAAAGAAAATGAGTTCTTTTGGTTATAATTTTAAATATGTTTTTTCTAAGCTTGATAAAAATATAACTGAGCCTTATTACACGGGTCTTGCTGGTGATGTAACCTATTATGGAAATCAAATTACAACCATTGGTTTTTTTAGGTCCTTTTTAAGCGGAGGCTCTTTAACTAGTGATGATATTAGTCTATCAGAAGCAATGCTTCTACCATTTGAAAATTTTTTTAAAAAGAGTTTATATGAAAGCAATGATCATCAAAACCCTTCTGATGACGTTGATCAAACATTTAGTTTTTTTATAAGCACATTATTACCAGAACCTAAATTAAAATTGTATTTTGAATTGGGGTGGGATGATCATAGGTGGGATATTTATGATTTTTTTCAACATCCTGATCATAGTGCTACAAAGCTAATGGGATTTCGAAAATATGGTTTATTTAATAATGAAAATTTAATCATAGGTCTTGAATATGCTGATTTAGTAACAGGTAGATATCCTAATCGTTTAGAAGGTGATTCAACTCCTAATTGGTATGGAAGACACCTTTTTGATTTTCATTTATATAATGGAAGACGATTTACAGCTCATAGTGGAACAGATTCTGATGATTTTTTATTTTATATAGGTTATTTATCTGATAAATCTGATATTATTTTATCACTTAATCATGAACGTCACGGAGTATATGAAAGTGTGCGTTTAAGTAATGAGGAAGATTTTTTCTATGTTCCAGAATATAAATTAGAGTTTAAGGTTGATATGCGAAAAAAATATAAAAATTATGATATTTATTTGATGTATGAGTTTGAATTTTTAGATAACTTAGGAATCCCTATTCAGGGTATAAACCCTAGATTTAACTTACCTAAAAGGAAGTCAAATGTTTTTGGTATTGGTTTTTCTAAAAATATCAAATAACAAAAAACCCTTACCGAAGCAAGGGCCTTTTTAGAGCGGGATGGACGGGACTCGAACCCGCAACGTCCTGCGTGACAGGCAGGTGCTCTAACCAAATTGAACTACCACCCCAATTTAATTTTTTTGATTATACATAATTGATATAGGTATAATAATGCAATAACCTATAAAAAGTATAACTGGACCAATTCTTGTGCTTTGAATACTATCAACAGAATTAAAAGATATAATCAAAAATCCTATTATTATACTAAGCACTCCTATACCAAAAATCACATAATTAGTTTTATTAAACGGCCAATTCATATATAAATATAAGGCAACTAATTAGGACTGAAAAGTTAAAATATTAATATTAATTAATCCAAGTATTATTATTGCTCTGTGCTTAAATTTAAGCACATTATAATTCTATGAATTTTAAAACTACAGACTACAAATTAATATTATTGCCACTGTCGATTATTATTATTTCGATTATATTATTATATTTCTCGATAATAACTACTCAAATTATATGTTCAGATTGTAAATTTGAAGTCAAAAAAAATGAAAGTGCATATCAAATTGCATATAGGTTAGTTGATATGAATATTATAAGTGAACCCTTTTCATTTTTAATTGCTTCAAAATTATTATTTTTAGATACCTCAATTAAGCCAGGTAAATATAATTTTTCAGATATTTACAATATAAAAGATCTTCTTTTAAGATTAACAAGTTCTGGTTATGATTATATTAGTATAACAATACCTGAAGGTTGGGATATTAAACAAATAGCTAGAAGATTACATCAGTCTAACTTAGCAGATTCTATTAGATTTAATGATTTATGTAGTGATAAAATTTTTATTAATACATTAGATATTGGGTCTATCAAATATTTAGAAGGATATCTTTTCCCAGAAACTTATTTCATATCTTCAAATCAAACCGAGATAGAAATTATCACTATGATGGTTAATCAATTTAAAAATACTGTAAATTTAGATGAAATGGATTATCAAAAATATGGATTTACTTTTCAAGATTTAATAATACTTGCTTCTATTATACAGGGGGAAGCTATGGATATTAATGAGATGGCTTCTATATCTTCTGTTTTTCATAATAGATTAAATAAAAAGATGTTTTTAGATGCAAATGCAACTATTCAATATATCATACCAGGTAAAAATAGAAGGTTAATGAATAAAGATTTAGAAATTAATAGTCTTTATAATACATATAAATATAAAGGATTGCCTCCAGGACCTATTAATAATCCAGGTTTAGATGCAATTATAGCTGCATATCAACCTTTAAAAACAGATTATCTTTATTTTGTTAAAGACCCTAACAATTTTGGTAAGCATGTATTTAATGAGACATTTAAAGGTCATGAGCAGGCTAGGAAAAAATATTTAAGAGATGTGAGAATAAATGGATTTAAATAATTTAAATGAAAAACAGTTAAAAGCTGTTAAGAGTATTGGACAACCAAATTTAATTTTTGCTGGAGCAGGTAGTGGTAAAACTAGGGTTTTAACCTACAAAATCGCATATTTAATTAAAGAGCAAGGGATGTCTCCAGATAGTATTTTAGCAGTTACTTTTACAAATAAAGCTGCTCAAGAAATGAAATCAAGAGTTCAAGAATTATTATTAGATTTTGATATATCATC
>JAAZYZ010000031.1 GCA_014239355.1 Fidelibacterota bacterium | reverse complement strand
GAAGCTGATGAATATGATAAATCATTCTTGAATTTATCTCCAGACTATGCCTGTGTCACATCTATTGATCCAGATCACTTAGATATTTACAATGATTTTAAGGGAGTTCAGAGCGGATTTAACTCATTTATAGATAATATTAAATCAGATGGATTTCTGATCGTTCAAGAAAATTTAGATTATAATTATCCAAAATACGGCTTAAGTCATAATTCAGATTATTCTATAGAAAATATTAGAATTCATGATGGGAGTTATCTTTTTGATATTGTAACACCTGAAAATAAATATAAGAATCTAAAATTCTCTATTCCTGGCAAACATAATCTTATGAATGCATTGGCAGCATTTGTTATTTCAATAAAACTAGGTTGTGAATTTAATTTGTTAAAATCAGCCCTAGAGAGTTTTAAAGGAGTTAAAAGGAGATTTACTTATCATATTCGAACTAAAAACAGAATTTATATTGATGATTATGCTCATCATCCTAAAGAAATAAATTCTGTCTACGAGGCACTTAAAGAAATTTATCCAGAGCAAGATATTTTAGTTGCTTTTCAGCCTCATTTATTTACAAGAACAAGAGACTTTGTAGAAGAGTTTGCTGACAGCCTATCTCAATTCGACGCAGTATTATTATTAGATATTTATCCGGCTAGAGAGACTCCTATTGATGGAGTTAGCTCATCATGGTTATTAGATAAAATTAATAGTCCTATAAAGAAATTGGTTGATAAATCAGATTTATCAACAGAAATCCTTAATCAAAACATGAAGATTAATGTTACCCTTGGTGCTGGTGATATAGGAGATCAATGTATGAATATTAAAAAAACTTTAGAGTATGCAAATTAATTGGAGTAAAATAATTTTAACATTTACGCTGATATTAATTGGAGGATTATTTTACAGTACAAACTCAATTAATTCCAAGAGAAACATTAATGATATTATTGTTGATTTTGAATCAACTAATAAATTATTTATAACTCAGGATTCAATTTTAAAGTTACTTCCAACTAGCTTTTTAAATAAAAAATCTGTTGATATAAATCATCTTGAATCACTAGTAAATTCTAATGGTTTTATAAAAAATTCTGAAGCTTATGTATCTATTGAAGGTGATTTAATTATTAAGGTGCAGCAAAGAAATCCAATTGGAAGAATAATTTCTGATGATGTTACTTTTTATATAGATGATGAATCTAAAATTATGACAATTTCTAAAATTCATTCATCAAGAGTTCCAGTTATTTTCAATTACAGTGAATCTTTTTCTCATGATAAGATTTATCAAATGTGTGATTTAATTGATAGTGATGAATTTTTGAAAAAAAATGTAACCAGAATAAATTTTCTAAAAAATAATTATATCACATTAAATTTTAGAGATCACGATTTTGATTTAGTTATAGGTGAATATAAAAACATAAAGAAAAAAGTTAAAAATTTTAAAGCTTTCTATCAAGCAGCAATTGATAATGAAAGCATAGATAAATACAGTAAAATCAATTTACAATTTGAGAATCAAGTTGTGTGTTCAAATAAATAATATATGGAAGAGAACAAAATATCGATAGGTTTAGACATAGGAACTACCAAGATAGTTGCAATGATTGGAAAAAGAAATGAATATGGAAAAGTACAAATATTAGGTGTAGGTAAATCTAAAAGTTTAGGAGTTCACAGGGGTGTAGTTAATAATATAACCCAAACAATTCAATCCATTCAACAGGCAGTAAATGAAGCAGAATTATCAGCAGATTGTAAAATTGAATCGGTTACTGTTGGAATAGCTGGACAACATATTAGAAGCTTACAGCATAGTGATTATATAACTCGCACGAATTCTGAATTGGTAATTGATGAAGATGATATAGATCGTCTAATTAATCAGGTTCATAAGTTAGTAATGCTCCCGGGTGAGGAAATTATTCATGTATTGCCTCAGGAATTTAAGGTAGATGGTCAAGCAGAGATAAAAGAACCTGTAGGTATGTATGGAGGTAGATTAGAAGCAAATTTTCATGTAGTTGTTGGACAGGTCTCATCAATTAGAAATATAGGTAGATGTGTTAAAAGTGCAGGTTTAGATTTAGAAGGAATAACTCTAGAACCATTAGCTTCAGCAAATGCTGTATTAAGCTTTGAAGAAAAAGAGGCAGGAGTTGCTTTAATTGATATTGGTGGTGGGACTACTGATTTAGCTGTCTTTAAGGATGGAATTATAAGACATACAGCTGTTATCCCTTTTGGTGGCAATGTAATTACTGATGATATTAAAGAAGGTTGCTCAATAATTGAAAAACAAGCAGAACTGTTAAAAATAAAATTTGGTT
>JAAZYZ010000030.1 GCA_014239355.1 Fidelibacterota bacterium | reverse complement strand
CCATTAACATAAATCATAATATCTTCAATAAGATCAGAAATTTCAAAAAAGCCATCAGCAATCTCATCTGGGCTTTCAAAAAAACCTGGATTATAGTAATAAGCTGGATGAATTAATTTTAATAGATTTTGATTTGCACCATCATCATACTTAAATAAATGATAATCATAATCATAATATCTATCTGCAATACCATTTCCATCAACATCCGTTCCATCTGGTAATGTTTCCCAATAAGTTTTAGCAATACTATATTGATCACTTACTAATGGAGCTGGAATATCTTCAATGATTTCATTTGAAAATACTGTTATAATTTCTTTAATTGGTGTATAGCTATAATATTTATATTCCTCAAAAGATTCTTCTTTTATAATATCAACATAAGAAACATAACCTCCGTTTAAGTAAGTCATTGCGGAATTAATTTCATCTGGATCAACTTCAGGAATAACCTCAGCAGGACCATCTAAACCATCCACCACGCCATTACCATCGGTGTCATAGTTAACTATAATTTGATTAGGCGTATCTGATAATCTATAAAGAGGCTCTCCATCATCCCAAATGCCGTTACCGTTTAAGTCTTGATATTCTTCGCTATGATCCCATAGACCATTTCCTGTCCCATCAGCTGAATCATCATATATTAAATTGCAATTTAAATCAGCCCAAGGCTCTAGTTCTTGACCTTGCCATTCACCATTACCTTCATCTGAATCTCCAATAGGAATATCCCAATAAATTTCAGCTGCTGGCAAATTATCTGCTCTATCAACAAAAGGTTCACCTTTGTATGAATCCTGACTTATTTCTAAATTACAATAAGGAGAAACACAGTCATATTGACCATTGTTTTCAGTATAAATTTCTTGAGAAGTTCCTTGTTGCCAATTATCTATATTTGGGTCATCTCCATCTTGAATATCGTCATCAGTACAATCATCAGGGTAATTACATACACATCCACCATTTCCATCTTCATATTCATCAGGGCAGCCATCAGTCCCAATATCTTCATATGTTTCAGCAGCTGTCCAAGTTCCATTATTATTACAATCAGAATTAATTCTAAACATTAAAGAATCTGAGTTTAGTATTGATGATGTATATTGAAATGTTTGGTCAATGATTACATCTACAGGAACTGGGTATTCTGCATCATTACATAAATCTTCACCCCAAGAACAATTTCCAACACAGTCTTCTTGAATTGTGATTGAATCACAATCTTGAACATCACAGCTAACTCCATTCCAAACACATCCTTTTTCTAAGCCAGCAGCAGTACAGTCCTGCTCTTCTAAACCAACACATTCTACTATCTGCTCTTCATATACTATTGTTGTATCATTCCATTGAGAATGATCAATATAAATTTTTCCATCTATATTTTCCCACTCATTAATAATAGTCCAATATCTTGAAATATCATAAATATCAGATTCATCAGTAAGCGTTACTTCTTCTGTGATTTCTGATGATACTTGCGGTTTATATCTTCCAGCCTCAATATCCCAAACTAACTTTTCTAAATCTGTGTAAGAAATAGAAAACTCAGCTGATTCTGTATTAACAATATCTGAGTCTTGTGCATCTTCCATAACGCAATCTTGATTCGCATCCATTAATGAACAATCTATTAAGTCTTCAAACCATACCCATCCATTACTTTCGCAATCGAATTTACTATTATAGTTATTATTTTGACATGCCCCACTTGTTGAGATTTCATTATATACTTGCGATACAGCATTTTGACTTCCACAATCAACCATATCTCCATCATTATCAGCACAATAACAAACGCAGACATCACCATATGTTTCATCAAGTAATGAATTAGAAATAAAATTGCTAGCATCATCTAATTCATCTGGAGATTCAATCCAGCTACCTCCAGCTGCTACGCAATCTTCTTGATTAAGATCAGAATCTAATCCGCTACCATTACACCATCCACAATTTTCATATTCACAATTTTGAGCTTCAATTAAATATTCAGGAAATGTATATAGATTAACAATGTCTGTTTCTCTAATACTACATGGTAAATCAATAGTGTTTGCATAACCTATACCGGAAACTGAATAAAAATCATATGTATAATTCAAGCTTTCATTAGATAAATCAAAAAATACAGATGCGATTGGATCAGTTGATCCAGATAAATCTTCACCTATAGTACTACTTTCTTCTGGGTCTGTATTAGAATTTCCGCCACCTGGGTCAGTATCATCTGGGTCTTCACAAGATACCCAAACAGCACAAAAGAATAGGACTAAGAATAATTTAAGAAATCTAGTATTCAAAATATTTAATTTAGTTTTTATTTAAAGTTAATTACGCACACAAAAAAGACTTTATTATATAAAATAATATTATATAACGTCTTTAAAGGTAAACAATCAAACAATATTGTGACAACAATAAAATTATAAAATTGCATTTTATTTTAAAAAAAGGGAACTTTTTTATAAAATAATTATATAATTAATTATTTAATTTATAAGTATGATATTTTTACTAAACGAGCATATTATTAAGGACAAAAAAATGAAAAAACATATTATGATTATTATTATTACATTAATTTTTTCACAAATTTTTGGAATTCCATCCAAAGATGATTTTAATAAAAAATTTATAGAAGTTGCCTCAAAAGGTAACCCAACCATTGTTTCTATTATATCTGAAACAGTAAGAGAAAATAATATGTTTGGTGGATTTGGTTTTGGAGTGCCTAAAGAATTTGAAGATATGTTTCCTCAATTTGAAGAAAGAGGCAGGTCTCTAGGCTCAGGTGTAATTGTAGATAAAATAAATGGTTATATTGTAACTAATAACCATGTTGTTGAAAGAGCAGAATCTATTAAAATAGTATTATATGATGACAGAGAATTTGAAGCTGAAGTAATTGGAAGGCATGAACAAACTGATTTAGCTGTATTAAAAATTGAATCTGATAATCTTAGTCAAGTAGATATGGGAAATTCTGACAAATTAGAACCTGGGGAATGGGTTATTGCTATAGGAAGTCCATTTGGTATTAATCTAAATCATACTGTAACTGCTGGCATTATTAGTGCCACAGGTAGAAGCGATGTAATATCAGCTAGAAATTTTGAAGATTTTATTCAACATGATGCAGCTATAAATCCAGGAAATTCTGGAGGAGGTTTGTTTAATTTAGATGGGGAGTTAATTGGCATTAATAATGCAATTGCAACTGATGGATGGTCTAGAACAAATGCAGGAGTAGGATTTGCAATTCCAATCAATCAAACTAAAAGAATTATTGAAGATTTGATTAGTATGGGTGATGTTAAAGGTGCGTGGCTCGGCATTTCATTTCAAGAAATATCTGAAAACTTATCATTAAAATTAGACCTAACTGATACAAAAGGGGTAATGGTTACTCAAGTGCTAAAAAATAGCCCTGCAGAAAATGCAAACTTAGAAAAACAGGATGTTATTATAGAAATTGATCGACAAAAAATTAATGGGACTTCAGATTTAAGGAATATTATTTTTCATAAATACCCAGGTACAGAAATTAATTTAACAATTATTAGAAAAGGACAAAAAATTAATAAAATTATTATCCTTAGTGATCGACCCTCTGATGAAGTATTATATGGAAGTTATGAGGAAGAAAAAGCAGATTTTGATTTATTAGGCTTAAAAGTACAAACTGATAAGAATGGAAGTATTAAAGTCACAGAAGTAAAAAAAGAAACATCCGCATATAAAGAAGATATAAAAAAAGGTGACATTATAACACAGATTGATGAAAAAAATATTGAGAATATTGAAAATTATTATGATGCTATAGCTAATATCGTATCTGGAGATATTGTTTTAGTGGGTGTCACCACTATAAATCAAAGCAAAAATTTTTCACAAACATATTCAAGATATATTGCTATTAAAGTAGATTAAAATGATTAAGCATATCTAATAGATTTTTTAAATCTTGAGGTCTATTATATGCTTGAATTGAGAGCCTTGTGAATACTTCTTGATTCCATATAATAATGGGAATACGTATTTTACTATAATCAAAAATTTTATTTTGAGCTTCTATAACTCCAATTGGAGAATCAAAAATTTTCTTAACTAATTCACTATTTTTATTAATTTTAAATGATAACATTTGAGCGAGATGATCAGGATTAGTTGAGCAAGGCTCTAATTTAGTTATATTATCTGTTAAAAAATCTAAAACTAGATTGTGACATTTTTGTTGGACTTCATACCATTGATTAGTTTCAAAAAAATTAACAATTTCAGGAATAGTTAAATATGCAGATATATCATTTGTACCTTGATATTGATGATAGTCTAAAAATTTTGATTTCCCTGGAGCATCGCTTTCCCAACCCCAACTAATAACTAAGGGTTCAATTAAATTCTGTATATTTTTATTTGCATATAAAAATGATGCCCCTTTTGGAGAACACATCCATTTATGACATGCCCCAACATAAATATCAGGATTGATATCTGGAATATTAACTTCAATTTGACCTGGGGCATGAGCCCCATCAATAATTGATATAATATTATTTTTACGAGCAATTTGGCATATCTCTTTTACTGGAAACACAAGTCCTGTTGAAGATGTAATATGACTTAAATAAATTATTTTTGTTTTTTTAGTAATAGCTTTTAAAAAAGAATCTAGAAATATATTTTTATCATTGTATGGTATTTCAATATTGATTTGCTTATAATTATATCCTTTTGATTGAGCATAATATTGCCAAGTTCTATCTAAACTCCCATATTCATGATTTGAAGTCAAAACTTCATCATCTTTTTTTAATTTTAAACTTTTAATAACAGCATTTAGTGCTGTTGAGGGATTAGGGAAATACACAATATCATCATAGTCACAATTTAAATATTTGCCTAAAAATTTTCTTGAATATTCTAGATTATTAATTGCATGATTGTTTAAAAAATCAAATGGATCTGACTCTATTTTTTGTTGCCATTTAATTTTACTATCAAATGCTACCTTAAGGCAAGCTCCGAATGTTCCATGAGTAAGATAAACTGACTCAGGGTCTATCATAAACCAATCTTTTTTTCCTATAGCCATATGGGTTTTACTATTTTTTTAGATGAACAGTTCTTTGAGGAAATGGAATTTCGATATTATTTTTATTAAATTCTTTATAAATAGATGTATTCAAAGCATCAAGAGTTCTTCCTCTTGCTTCAGGTTTATCAATCCAAAATAATAATTGAAAATTTAAACTAGACTCACCAAATTCTCTAAACCTAACTCGTGGTTCAAATTTGTTAGAAATTAAACCAGATTTTTTTGCTACGTCCATTAAAATATTTTTAACAATATCAATATCAGAACCATAAGCTACACCAATTGATAGGCGTACTCTCTCATTTTCGTGAGGCCCTCCACTTTCATTAATAATTTTAGCATTAGCAATTACAGAGTTTGGAATTGTGATTTCAATATCATCACGTGTCATAATACGAGTACTTCGTATTCCTACATTTAAAACATAACCTCGTTCTCCAGAATCTAAATTAATATAGTCCCCTTCTTTATAAGGAGAATCCATCATAATAAAAATCCCTGAAAACAAATTAGATAATGTGTCTTTTGCAGCAAGCCCCAGAACAACACCAAGCACACCTGCAGATGCAAGCCAACCAACTGGATTAATTCCCCAACTAACCATAACAAAGTAGACTGTTCCTACAAATATAATAATTTTACCAAAATTATCAAATAATGGTAATAGCTTTCGTTTGGCAGTGCTATTACTTTTTGAAGAGTACCAATTAAATAGTAATAAAAATATATTAAATATTGCCTTAGCCCAAATGAGAATTGCTAAAGTTTTTAAACATCCTGTTATTATAAAAATAACATCACCTAAATTTAACAAAGATAATGAAAATCGAATCCCTAAAAATAACAAACTATAATATATTGGCTTATGAAGAATTTGAATAATGGTGTCATCAATCGTTGTTTTAGTTTTTTGAACTAACCTTGAAAGAAATGAAATAAAAATCACATCAATGATTTTAGCAACAAGAATGGATGCCGCAATTAAAACAACAAAGTGAATAAATGGGCTTTGATTTAGATAATCAAATAAAAGTTGATATATACTTTTTAGCTGTTCCAAGGTACTAAAAAGTAATATAAAAATAATTTATATGAAAATTAAATTATGCACTAGCATAAAATTTTAAAGCATAAAGAAACTGATCTATCGTTAAATAACACTTATTTCCTATGCTATAAAGAATGGTTGTAACATCATTATTATTTGAATCTAGCAATAATTTAAACTCTATAAGAAGTGTATTATCTCTATATCCAATTTTATTAAATTTATAACGTGCCACACCACATTTTGTGTCAATTAATAAAGAAGGACTATGAATACAAACTTCATTAAGATATTCTAAATTGTGTAATCTTTTTTCAATAGCATTATTCATTTTAAATCTCCTTATAATCTTAACTCAATATATTATAAGAGATTTTTAATCAGTGTGATTTAAAACAAATTAGATAAATTATGTGATACAATTAACAAAAAATGCTAACTAAAAGATAGATTAAAGGATTGTGCCGCGAGAGGGAGTCGAACCCCCACGCCCGAAAGCACTGGTTCCTAAGACCAGCGTGTCTACCAATTCCACCATCGCGGCAAATTTTATTATATAATTCTATATTTCTACCCCAAAATTAAAATAAAATATATTATTTTCTTTACTATTTTTATCAAGATGATTTATACGCCCTCTACCCCAAGCAAAATCAATGGGCCCCAATAAAGATCTGATTTTAATACCAATACCATAATTAATTGG
>JAAZYZ010000029.1 GCA_014239355.1 Fidelibacterota bacterium | reverse complement strand
TTTATATCAAAATAAAAACTACTCTGGAGCAATTAGTCAAACACATGTGCTAATTGATATGATAAAAAGTTTATCAGAAGAAAATAAAATAAAAATTGAACTAGCTCAACTATATCAAGATTTAGCCATTTTTTATTCACAACAGGATCAACTAAAAGAAGCAAAGAAATTTATTGAACAGGCAATCATATTAAACAAGACGCCTGAAAATTTAGAAATTCAACAATTAATTGATAAAAAATAAAATGAGTTTTCAAAATATCTATCAAATTATTATTAGTGAACCTATATATCTAATTATTACAACTATACTATTATTAATTATTGCATATAGTATTTTAAAAAAATTATTTAAAATGCTTGTAATGATTCTAATAATATTAATTCTATATATCGCATATTTAATGTATACTGGCCAAAATTTGCCTAGCGAAGAAAATATTAATTCTATCAAAGAAAAAATGGTAAAAGGAGTAGAACAGGGCATCAATAAATTAGATCAAATGAGCAAACAAAATAATTAAGACAATATAATAGCTACTAATAACACTACATCTAAAATATTCAATCCTCCATCATTATTTAAGTCAGATAAATCCGAATATGTATTTGCTAAGATCATATTAATTATTAATGTAACATCTAATACATTTACATTACCATCTTCATTAATATCGCCCTCTATTAAAAAATTTAAATTAATTGCAACTGGTCTATGGTCTGATATATAATTATCATATTCGCCCCACCCGCTCATATATTCATCTATTTTAAATGTAAATGCTGAATTTGGATGATAATTATCAAATAGTTCATTAGTAATTAAAATGTGATCTAAATGACTTGGCCAATTTGGAAATGACCAATTTGAAGAGGCTCCCTCCGCAATATGCATATCAGAAAAAAAATAGTTTTGACTGTCATTTATAAAATCTAGAAATACATTATTAATATTAGATTCTGCTATATTATCATTAAAATCACCTAATACAATAACATTTTGATTACTAAAATAAATATCAATATAATTTTTTAAATATTGATTAGCTATCAATCTTCTGTATTCTTCATCCCAATAATCTTCTTCTAAAATTTCATCACCACAACATTTGAAATGAACATTAATTAAAACAAATTCCTCCCCAGAAAAAATAAATTTCACAACATATGGTGTCCGATATGCAAAATAATGCTCATATTCATCTAAAATAGTATAAGGAAAATGAGTGATTTCAATAAGATCAGTATTTATTAAATAAGATAATTCCCCCCAATTGCCATCATCTGCTCTATATCCAAACCATGAATCTGATAAGTTATCTATTAAATTATCAAATGCATTTTGATTTTCAATTTCTTGTAACGCAACAATATCAACATTAATATCATTAATAATATCAGTTAAATAATTGACTGTTTGATTATTTTTGGGGAAATGTTCAATATTCCATGTCATAATATCCAATGATTGTTCAGATCCAATCTCAGGGTAAGTTTGACTAAATGAACAGACCAAAAAAATAATAAAGATTAAATTTTTAATAATCATTTAGAATATCTTGAGCATGAGTTTTTGTTTTGACCGCATTATATACGGTATTTATAATACCATATTCATCTATTATATATGTTACTCTCAAAATACCCATATATTCTCGTCCCATAAATTTTTTTAAAGCCCAAACACCATATTGTTCTAACATAGTATGTGACTCGTCAGATAATAAGTCAAAATTAAATTTTTGCTTAGTATGAAAGTTGTTTTGCTTTTGAATAGAATCAGCAGATACTCCAAAAATTTTAATCCCTAATTTTTGAAATGAATTAAGTTCATCACGGAACCCTTGTCCTTCAACCGTTCAACCAGGTGTACTAGCCTTAGGATAAAACCATAAAAGAAATTTCTCTCCCTGTAAATCTTTTAAAGAAATAAGATTTCCATCTTGATTTGGTAAGTTAAAATCTGGTGCTTTGTCTCCAACATTTAATAACATTATATGGCCCCTTTATAATGATTGATGAAATTTAAACTTTATTATATTAAATTTAACAAAATTATAGGAATTATTTATGGTAATAATATATAGTACTGCATGGTGTGGCCCTTGTATGTATGCAAAAAAATTGTTAGATGAAAAGGATATTCAATACAAAGAGGTTGATATAGAAAAAAATGAAATTAGTAGACAAGATTTAGAAAAATTAACTGGTGGAACAACCGTTCCACAAATTATCATTAATAATAAATCTATTGGAGGTTTTGACCAGTTACTAAAGCTGGAACAATCAGGAGAATTGAATAAATTAATATGATTGCAGAATTAAATAAAGAAGATATCATTAAATACTGTGAAAACCATTCACATCAAGATTCTAAGGTATTAACTGAATTAATTGAATATACATTTCAAAATGAGGCGGCACCACAAATGATTAGTGGGCTACAAGTAGGTAATATTTTACAGAGTTTTATAATTGCTTCTAATGCAAAAAAAATATTAGAAGTCGGGATGTTTACTGGGTATAGTGCACTAAAAATGGCTGAAGTACTTCCAGAGGATGGTATAATTCATACATGTGAATTAGGTGAAAACCATATTAAAACTGCACAAAAGTTTTTTGATAAGTGTAATTATAAACATAAAATCAAAATACATTCTGGACCAGCATTAAAATCAATTAGAAAATTTAAATTAAATAGTTTTGATTTTTGTTTTATTGATGCAGACAAAAATAATTACACTAATTATTATAGAAAATGTTTAAAATTATTAAAGCCAAAAGGTATAATGATTATTGATAATATGTTATGGGGTGGAAAGGTATTAAAACCAAAAGATAAAGAATCAAAAATCATTGCAGAAACTGCACAAATAATTAATGATGATAAAAATACATATAATACAATGCTCACAATTAGAGACGGTTTAATGCTATGCATAAAAAATTAAATCCTTTAAAAAAGAAAAAAATATTAATCGGTATTACTGGTTCAATAGCAGCATATAAAGCATGTGAATTAATCCGTATATTAAAAAAACAAGGTGCAGAAGTAACTGTAATGATGAGTAAATCAGCAGAAAAATTTATAGGAAAAGCAACATTTGCTGCCTTAACAAATAATGAAGTAATGTCTGATTTATTTCCAGATAGCCCAAAAGCTGGCTTAGAACATATTGAATTATCTTTTAATTTAGATTTAATTGTCGTAATACCTGCTACTGCTAATATTTTATCTAAAACAGCAAATGGGATTGCAGATGATATTATATCA
>JAAZYZ010000028.1 GCA_014239355.1 Fidelibacterota bacterium | reverse complement strand
GATTTTCACATGTGAATAATAATAATGATAACATTATTAATAGAGTTATCTTCTTCATTGTTTTCCTTTATTCGGTTTGACTTAAGATACAAAATATTCAACCGCGGAATATATTGTATGGTTAATATCTGACTTATCTTTTTAAAGAATTACAGTTGCGCGACAGTTTTGGATTTTCACCAAATTCCTAACAAATTTTACAATTTAAACTAAACATAGTCACATAAATTTTCAAACTATATTTACCACTTCCCATACATTGGATTTGGAAACATAAACATATTTTTTCCAAATATATAATAATTATCTGGATCTGGGAAATCATGCCTTGCATCTCCAAAGTAACCCAATACAGTCATAGGGCCAATATGTTCAATCCGCCCTGTACCATTTATTACTTCAGCTCTTCTAATATGCTTTTTATCGGGCTTATCAATACGTAGCAAGAAAATATCATCCTGTTCATATATTGCTAATTGTTTCATATTTTCAATTGTAGGAAATTCATTAGATGCCATTCTATTGCTTAAGAATATAATACGAACATCAGTTTTACGTACACTATCAATAAACGCTTTTGCACCTGGAACCAAATCAGCCTCTTTTAAATTAACCCATGATGACCAACTTTCAGGGTTATATGATTCATTTTTTTTAATTAAATCAATTTGATATTTAGAATTATCTAATACAGTTTCATCTAGATCCATAATAATTGAAGATTGAGAAGTAGCATTTTTTAGTACATCTGATAAGTTATCCCATGCATTTTTATATGTTTGTTCACATAAAATTTGATATTCAGACGCATTAGTTACCCATCTAATATCATTAGGCAACTTAGTTTCATTATTATCGGTTGGCTCTTCTTTCAATTTACTACTACTCATATCAATATTGAATGAGCAGCTATATAAGATTAAAAATAATATATAAATTACATGTTTCATTTAAGTAATCTCCTTCCATGGCCCTGTAATTGCCATTGTCATTGTAGGGCTATAAATATTAACAAATAAAATGCTTCCATTAGGAGAAAAATTTACTCCTGCGAATTCTGAACTATTTAAATCATTTTCTGCGATTACATAGGTTTTCCCATTTGGTTTTACACCGATTAATCTATCTTTCCCTTTCCCATCTTCACATATAATAACATCACCCCATGGGGCAATAGTGATATTATCACACATTTTCATTAAATCACTATTATGCGATTCAAACATCAACTCTAAAGTTTGATTTTTTACATCTATTTTCCATATTTGTCCTAATTTTTTTGGGCCGCCCGAAGTACATGTAAAATAAATAATATTTTTATCATACCACATTCCTTCTGGTCTTGCAAAAAATGCAGCACCTGCATTGGCTGCTCTATATCTTAAGTCATCTTTTGGGTTATCAATATCTTTTAAATTTAGCCATTCTATATTATATTTTTTATTTATAGTGAATATATTTTTTTTCCAATTTCTTGTATCTGCTCTTTTAATATCTTTAATTATTAATGCTTGCAGTTTTCCTCCTTTATCATACTGTTGTTTGACATTAGGAATAAATCTATATATCAAGCCATCTGTACGATCTTCTGTTTGATATGCAATGCCTGTTTTGGGGTCAATTGCCAAGGCTTCATGTCTAAATCTTCCCATAGCTTTTAATGGAATTGCGTTATTTAACTCTACTGTCTCACTTGGAATAACCTCAAAATTATATCCATGATTTTCAGTTAATGCTCCATCTTTTAAAGCTACTGTTTCTTCACAAGTAATCCATGTATTCCAAGGGGTAATACCACCACCACAATTCACTAAAGTCCCTGCTAAACTAAGATATTCAGTTTCTACTGATTGTGTATTAGGATTATATACTATTGTACTTGTTCCACCACCACATGGATTTTTATTTGTACCTTGGTCATACATTAAATCCACAAATTGATTAATATATTTTTTATTTTTTTGCATTGGGTTTTTATCTAATAATCTTTCAATAGTTTTAAAATGTCCAATTTCATGATTTCTAATTAAAATAATATTATCACCTTTTCCTTTGAAAGATGCCATTCCATCAGCATGATCTGGAACTGTGAGGCCATCAGACATTAATTGACCTTTTTTTGATATAATTTTATATTTAAATCCTTCCATTAAGCGTAGTATACCTTTTGGATCATTCACTAATGGAATTATTTTTGATAAACGTGTTATCCCTTTTTCTGCAGCTATCAACATATTAGAAAATGCAAGGATACCAATTGTAATTATTGATACATCTTTAAGGAATTTTTGTCTGGATATTTTAGGATTCATCAAATTGAACTTGTTGGCCTAAAAATTGATTATTCATTGTTTCATTTTCATATACAATATTTCCATTTACTATGGTTATGATAGGCCATCCTTTAAGGTTTTTCCCATCAAAAGCGCTCCAACGACATTTTGATTGCATATTTTCCCCTGACACAATTTTTTCTTTATTCATATCTACTATGGTTATGTCTGCATCATAGCCTTCTTTAATAAATCCTTTATTTTTAATTTTATAAATGATTGCAGGATTTTCACACATCCATTGAACAATATTTTTTATATCTATATCAGATGTATGGCTATGATTTAACATCAATGGTAATGATGTTTCTACTCCTGGCATACCAGCTGGTGCTTGTCCAAAAGGTAATTTTTTTTCTTCAAGCGTATGCGGGGCATGGTCAGTTGCAATACAATTAATTGTACCATCTAATAAACCTTCCCATAATTCATCTTGATGATATTTTTCTCTAATAGGAGGATTCATTTGAGCAAATGCTCCTATCTCTTTATATATATCCGGGGCATGTAGTAATAGATGCTGAGGAGTTGTTTCCGCAGTAATCAGATTTGTATATTTATATTTTCTTAAAATTTCAACTTCTTCTGCTGTGCTTAAATGTAATACATGTAATCTTTTATTATATTTTATAGCACAATTTATTGCCTTTTGAGTCGCAGTCACAGCTGCTTCAACAGGACGCATGTCAGGATGATCAGTAAATTTTGTCCCATTAACTGTTTTTGCTGCCTGGTTTAAAATCATTTCATCTTCAGCATGAACAGCAATAATTTTGTTGCACACTTTAAATATAGAATCAAGAGCGTCAGCACTATCTACTAGCAGGTCACCTGTTGAACTGCCCATGAAAATTTTTAAGCCACAATTGCCTTTCATATTTTCAATTTCTGTAAAATTATCAGGGGTTGCACCTAAGAAAAAGCTGTAATTAGCTACGCTAGTTTTTCTAGCAATTTCATATTTTTCATTTAATAGTTCTTTTGTAATAGTCGCAGGTTTTGTATTTGGCATTTCAAAAAATGTAGTAATACCACCTGCTACAGCAGCTCGCGCACCACTTTCAATTGTTTCTTTATGAGTGAGCCCTGGCTCTCTAAAATGTACTTGAGGATCAATTCCTCCAGGCATTACATATAATCCAGAGGCATCAATTGTTTGGTCACACTCCATATCTATATTATCAGAAATTTTTTCTATGTGACCATTATTAATAAAAATATCTTTTTGTGTAATTTCCTTAGAATTTACTATTAGACCATTTTTGATTAATATTGTTTTATTATTCATATACACTCAGAATTTATATTTATATTAATAAAATATGAAGTATTAAATATTACTCATTTGCTTTTCATTATAAAATAAGTTTAAATTTTGTTTCAAAGATTGAAAGGATTAAGGAATTGACAAACAATAAATTACAAATCTGGTTTTCTGCAGTAGTGATTATTTTAATTGCAGCTTCTAGATTAATACCTCATACCGATAATTTTGTACCTGTATTTGCAATGATTTTATTTGCTTCAGTACATTTAAAAAATAAATTTCAAGCCATAGCGATCTCAATAGGCGCTCTTTGGCTGAGTGATTTATATATTAATAATTGGGGAAGGTACGCTGAGTATCATAATGAATTTGTTTTCTTTTCTTCTCCTTTTAATTATTTATCATATTTATTGATTGCATTGATTGGTTTTAAAATATTTCAAAATACTATTTCTATTAAAAAAGTATTTGGAAGCTCATTAATTGTTGGAATTGTATTTTTTATAGTATCTAATTTTGGTGTATGGCTAGGCGGCACCTTATATCCTTTAACTTTTGATGGCTTACTATCATGCTATACAGCAGCTATTCCATTTTTCCGATCTACACTTGCTAGTAATATGTTGTTTAGCTTTGTTTTATTTGGTGGTTATTATGCGCTTCAAAAAGAAGTTAAATCACTTCAAGTTGAGCATATAAAATATTCTAAATTTTAAACTATGTTACTTCATCCAGATGAAATTAAAAAATCTATTTCTACTTATGGGTGGAATTATCAAGATAAAAAATTATACAAATCTTTTGAATTTGATGCCTATTTAGAGGGTATCGAATTTATTAATAAAATTGCACCTATAGCTGAAAAGTTAAATCATCATCCTGATATACAAGTTGGGTATTGTAAAATAGAGATCTCAATTTCTTCTCATGATTTTGGCGGAGTGACTACAAAGTGTATTAATCTTGCTACTTCAATTGAAGCTTTATAAAAAATTAAATTTTAGTTTTCAATAAAAAAACCCTTCATAATTGAAGGGTTTTTTTTGTGGGCCTTCAGGGACTTGAACCCCGGACAAACGGATTATGAGTCCGCTGCTCTAACCAACTGAGCTAAAGGCCCGAAATGGGTTCAAAATTTATATCATTTATATATATATACATAGAATTTAATTATTTCCAGTTTGGATATCCCAAAGATGTTTATAAAAATTATTATTTGATATAAGTTCATCATGAGTGCCTTCTTCCAAGACTTTATAATCACCTAATACGATAATTTTATTCGCGTTTTTAATTGTAGATAATCTGTGTGCAATTACAAGAGTTGTGCAATTTTTAGATATTTCTTTTAAAGCTTTTTGAATTAAATACTCTGTTTCATTATCTACTGAAGAAGTAGCTTCATCAAATATTAAAATCTCAGGTTTTTTATACAAAGCTCTAGCAATTCCAATTCTTTGTTTTTGCCCTACAGATAATCTTTGCCCTCTCTCTCCTATTAGAGTATCAAAACCATTATCTAGTTTTTCAATAAATTCTAAGCATTGGCTACTTTGAGCAACCTCCATTAATAATGCTTCATCAATTTCAGAATTTGGATAAGCAATATTTTCCTTAATAGTACCATCAAATAAAAAAATTTCTTGATTGACCAAACCAATTTTTGATCTTAGAGATTCTAAATGAATATTATTAATATTATAGTTATCTAATTGAATTTGACCTGCATTGACCTCATAGAATCTAAATAACAATTTAATTAACGTGCTTTTACCTGAACCTGTTTGTCCAGCAATTCCAATAAAATTTTCTTTTTTAATTTCTAGATTTAGATTTTTAAACACTTCTTTTTCTGAATAGCTAAAATCAACATTTTTAAATGTAATATTTTTATCTAAATTTTTAATTAATACAGCATCATCTTTGTTTGTGATTTTGCAGGTTGTTTTTAATAATTCTAGAATACGTTTGGTTGAAGCCATTGATCTTTCAAATAAATCGATAGTTTCACCTAATCGAGTAAATGGCCATAAGAATCTTTGTGTTAAAAACACTAATACACTAAATGAGCCTACAGCAATGATTCCTTTTAGCGCATAAACACTTCCAATAACCATGGTACCTATAAAACCAGTCAGAACTCCCATTCGTACAATTGGTATAAATGCTGAACTTAATCTAATTGCATCTTGATTTTTAGTTTGGTAGTCACTACTCATTTTTAAGATTTTATTTGTTTCAAATTGTTCAGCTGTAAAGCCTTTGATTGTAATAATACCAAGCAAATTATTAAAAATAGATGAACTTAAATCACCTGCCGCATTTCTTACATCTAAATATTTAGGAGATAATTTTTTTTGAAATAGTGATGCAACAAATAATATAATTGGGATTGGGCAAATTGCAAACAGTGCAATCAGTGGAGATATGTAAAAAAATACACACCCTATCGCTATTGTTGAAACGACAATTTGTAGAATATCATTAAAACCACCATTTAAAAATCGCTCTAATTGATTTACATCATCATTTAATATAGCAGTTATATTTCCTGTTTTTTGATTTTCATACCATTCTAAATCAAGATTCTGCACATGTGAATATGAATCAATTCTAATATGATGTTCAATTCCTTGTGCTATATTTTTCCATCCTACTGAATAAAGATATTCAAATATTGATTCAAAGGCCCAAATTAAAAATGTAGCTGCAGCAAGGAGAGTAATTTGAGACTCAATTGATTCAAAACCAAGTTGTGCAATGAAGCTTTGTTCTCTTTGTACTACTAGATCAACATAAATACCAATTAATATTTCAGGAGCAATATCAAATATTTTATTTGTGATTGAGCAAAAACTAGCCCATATAATTTTACCTCTCCATGGCTTTGCATATGAAAAAAATGCAATAAAAGTACTAATTGAATTTTGCAAAATTATCGTCCATTTGTTGAAAGTTCGCTAGAGGTTGTTCCTAAATTATATATAATGGTATATGTATTGTGTTCATTGACATCTTGAAAGGTATTACTTGGAGAATCACCTATTGTATTTATTTTAAAATCCCATAGTCCAATCAATGCATCTAAATAATCATCATCATATGATGATGATACTTTATATTTGTACTGATTATGAAAATTAATAACTGAATCTGCTAATGCTTCATCCCATAAGCGTATTTCATCTATATAACCATACCATAAATTAGAGATTGAATTATTAATTTTTTGGGCCCCAACAATCATTGTGGGATTGATAGTCTCATTTGTGGTATCTTGAAATATCAAAGAATCATTGAAGTATATAAGTATATTTTGTTCATCTATAACTGCTGATAATAAATAAAAATTATTTTCATTATCTAAATCTATATTTTCTATTTCTATTTCACTAATTAATTCTTCATTGATATAGATTGTGATAAGATTACTAATGCTTGGATTTCGATATATAGATAAATTCCATGTTTCATCATTAATAGTTAATATGCATGGAGCTTCTAATCCAGATAATTCTTGTCCACTAAACCAAATCTGAAAAGTAAAATTTTCTTCAAGTTGTATATTTTCTTCTACACTATTTTCATAAAAATCTAACCATCCGGTTTGTTTTAAATGGATGGATTCATAATATTCTTCTTCAGTTATTAAATCAATACAGGATATAAAAAATAAATTAATTAAAAGGATTAAACAGGCTCTTATCATGGATGGCTATTTCCTATAATTATATCACTTGTATCTTCATTACCATGCATATCAACTAATTTTATTTTATAAAACCATCCAGTCCCATCACCAATATTATAAGAGTCTGAAAATTCAGTCTTATTATAATCTGTTATAGTAGTTAATAATGCTCTATTTAATGGATTAATATCTGATGACTCACTTCTCCATATTTGCAGTTCATAAAATTCAGTTTCATCTAAATTATGAGCCCAATTCAATGTTATTTTATTATATTCTGATTGCGATGCATTTGGCATAGGATTTTCACTGATAGTTGGTGAACATGAATAATTAATAGAAGATAAATTACTTTTAATAACACTACCTCTATTATCCCCTTGTATGGTATTAGTTTGAATTACATAAAAATATTCTTCTCCTAAATTAAAATTCCCATCATCAATATAGGATGCTTCATTTTGATCAATCAATTCCGCTATTGCGCAATCACAGCTTTCTAAATTATTAAATTGATTATAGTCTAAGCTATTTAAACGATAAACAGTGTAATTTAAAAATATTGAATCAATTTCATTAGATGGGGTCCATTCAAGTAATGTAGACCAATCATCTACAATTGCAATAGCAGAGAAATTAGTAATTGGCTTTATATCTCGCGTAAATATTTCAATTGAATCTTGAATTACATTCAATTCTGTTTCTACATTTAAATATATTTTTTGAAAATCTGCAGCCAACATATCAATTTGATAGTTTGATTCTGTTATATCAGTTAAAGTTATAATATTTTCATTGTTTTGATTAGCAAGTCTATATTCAATAAAACCAGATTCTGTATAGGTAGCCCAGTCTATATTTACATGTTCAATATGTAAGCCTGAATTTATTGCGTATATATTAGTTTGATAGTGAATCAAATCTTCATCTGGGGATTCATCAGGTATATCAGATGAAGTTGGATTGTTACATCCATATAATAATAGTATAATGATTACACAGTATTTATACATTTTCATATTTTATCTTTAAATCATTTTTTTGTTTTTGAAGTTCATTAATTTTTGATAGCAAGGTGTTTTGTGTAACCTCATCTACAGTCTCTATTTTTAATTGTTCTCTTAGCTTATTTGATTTGGATTGTATTTGGTTTTTTTCCATTCTAATC
>JAAZYZ010000027.1 GCA_014239355.1 Fidelibacterota bacterium | reverse complement strand
ACTTTTTTCTTTGAGTCTGCATCATATGTTGCTGCAAGATGACCATTAATAAAATTAAAAAAATACAATAATCCTATCCAGGTTATTCCAGCAATAATATGCAGCCATCTAAATATAGCTTCTGCTATTTCCATAATAATTTCTCTCCCAATTATTAGTTATTTTTATTTATAATTTTTCTGCATTTTTTGATACATAATCTTTCATACCTTGATGACTTGGGTTCATCCCATCATCACCTTTATTCCAACCTGCTGGACAAACATCACCATGTTTAGTATGAAAATCAAGAGCATCAATTAATCTTAACATTTCATCAATATTTCTACCAAGAGGAAGATCATTTTTAATTTCATGACGCACAACGCCATTTTCATCTATTAAAAAAGAACCTCTAAGAGCTACGCCACCACCTACAGTAGTATTTCCTGCAGAATCATCAGTTTCAACATAAGCATCAGTAGCTCCTAATAAAACATCATAATTTCTAGCAATAGATTTATCTAAATCGCTAATTAGAGGATACTGTACATTTCCAATTCCTCCATTATTTATATCCATTTCTTTCCATTTTAAATGGCTGAAATGAGAATCAACTGAACATCCAAGAACTTGGACGCCTCGCTTTTCAAATTCGTCTAAACGATTATTGAAAGCAATAAGTTCAGTTGGTCAAACAAATGTAAAATCAAGAGGATAGAAAAATAAAACTACTTTTTTATCTGAATAATCACTTAGGCTTATTTCTTTAAATGAATTATCAGGCATAACCGCTTGAGCTTTAAAGTCAGGTGCTGATTTTGTTACTAACATTTATATTACTCCTTTAAGTTAAAGTATAATCAAAAATTATAGGTATAAATTTAATTGACAAAGTATAGAAAAGAAAAGATTTATCTGAAACTAAGGATAAGATTTTTTATAGTTTCGTAATTTTCACCACAAGTAGAGTCAGGATCAGGATTATTATAGGTTAAATTGATTCGAGCAAGTTCTTCACCATTTCTTCCAACAATTACAAAATCTCTAATGGTAGCATTCCATTCTTCCCAAACATCACCATCACCATCACCATCTTCATCTATATCCTGTGTCCAAGGTAAAATTATAGGGCCATCACAATTATTGCAATCCCAATTGGGGTCACATATCATACATATATAACTATCTTCAATGTATTGGTATCCATTAATACCCATAATTTTAACATCATCAATACCTTCGCTTATTAATTCATTATATAAGTCATCTAGCACACCGAACCGGTTGCGGCACATGCTTCAGCCAGCTTTTCCAAAATAATAACCAGTAATCATTCCTTGATAAATAGGTGGACCTACTAATTGCCCAAAAGTTTCTGTATTAAGATTTAAATCTTCATATAAAAATTCTGTAACAAAATTTGTTCCATCATATAGTATAACATTAATCAGTGCGACAACATCTAAAATATTGATTCCACCATCTTGATTTAAATCACCTGCAGCAATTTGATCATCATCAAAACTTATATTACCTAAAACATATTGTACCATTTGTACTACATCAAGAATATTAACAATAAAATCTCCATTAACATCTCCGCCATCAAAGGGTGGAATATAAATTTGTTCTCCGGTAACAGCAGCAGTACCTGCAGGACCTAAATTAAAATTTTCCCAAGATTCTCCACCATTATCAGTTGTGCTATACATAAAATTATCATCTTCAGAAAAAATCCATTTTGCATTAGTTCCTTCCATAGGGAGAACTGAAACCCAATAATAGCTAGATGGTTCAGTTTTAAGGCATGCCTCTAGAAGTGAGAAAGAGTACCAATTTCCTTCAAAATTATTATAATCTAAATCTAATATATTCGATGATATAGGATTTCCTGGTTTCCCATTATCATCTTCACATATTTGAACCTCTATAGCTTGAATATCCAATATATATTCTGGTTGGTAAGATAAATAAACATATACTCTTTCAAGCATATATTCATTAGATAGAAAAAAACGGTCTGCAGCTCCATAAATTCCATCTCCAGTATTTTGAATAGTATAACCTCCTACTTCTGGATTAATTTGACCATCACCAGTAGCAAATAAAGTTGATCTATCTTGTGCAAGAGACAATGAAAATAAAAGTATCGATATAAAAAATTTAAACTTCATATTATAATTTATAATAATTTCATCCTTAATACAATGATATACCTCAAAAAAATTAATTAATTTCTATATGATGTGGAATCATGAAATATATTTTTTCATCTTTTAATAAAGGTATAATATTTAATTCGTTTAATTCTTTTCTAATGTTTTCTGGCATTAATTCTAATAATAGTTGAGTATTATAGTGTGTTTGTTCTTTATCTTTTCTATTGTACTTATTATTCTCATTATTAGGAAATTCTACTATTTCTATTTCTTGTTCATTTAGACTAGCCATACTTTTAGCAATTTCTATTGTTTTATTAATGCCACCAATTTCATCAATTAAACCATTTTTCAAAGCTGTATTTCCACTCCAAACTCTCCCTAAAGCCAAATTATCTAATTCTTCAGCAATTAAATTACTTCTTCCTTCTATAACTCTATTTTTGAATTCTTTATAAAAATATTCAATTGATTTTCTCATTTTTTCATGTTCTTCTTCTGTCCATTTCCTTGATTGAGTTAACAAATCTGAAAATTTACCTCTTTTTAACACCTCTTTATTAATACCAATTTTATTATATAATTCATGAAAATTAAAACCCATTCCAATTACACCAATTGAACCTGTAATGGTAGTAGATTGTGCAATAATAGTATCAGCTTCACATGCTATATAATAACCACCTGAAGCAGCCACACCTGACATTGAAGCAATAAAAGGTTTTTTATTGATTGAGTCATTTGTTGTTTTATAAATTTCTCTCCACATTTGATCTGAGGCAAGTGCAGATCCTCCTCCACTATCAATTCTTAATATAATGGCTTCTATTGAGTTATCATTTCTTGCATCTTTTATAGCTTTCATAATTGTTCTATCACCCATTACTGATGACCCTTGAGGTCCAGGATTGCTTTTACCTGACATAATTCCACCTACAGCATAAATTATTGCGATTTTAGGTTTTTCTGTTTTTTTCCAATTAAAATTATAATCTTTTTTCTTACCTATTTCAGCAAAGTTTAAATTTTTATTTTTCTTAACAATAGAATCTTTTACATAAGTTGTAAATTCATCAGGATAAAATATCCCATCAATTAATCCACGCTCTAATGCAATTTCAGGTTGCCAATAAGGACCTTCATTGACAATTGTTTGCGCATATTCAATATCTGGAGTTTTATCGTCATTAAACCAACCTCTAGCCAGAGCTATATCTTTAATAAAAACATCATTTAAATCATCGAGTAATTGACTATAGTTTTCACGCATTTCATCAGACATTTTATTAAGTAAGAAAGGATCTCCTGCAGTTTTATATGATTTACCATCTTTATCTTCAATTCTCCATATTGCAGGCTCAATTTTTAATGTATCAAGTAGATCTCTATAGAATGTAATTTCCATACTCATACCTTTTAAATTTACACCAGTTAATGGGTTGACATAAATTTCATCAGCAATTGATGCAATGTGATAGTCCATATTGGTAATGGTATATCCCAATCCACTATAGAGTATGATTTTTTTTCCTGAGTTCTTAAAACGTAGAAGAGCATCTCTAATTTCAACTCTTTTTGAAAAACTAGCATTAATACTTTTTAAATATATAATTAAACCTTCAACCTCTGAATCGTCAGTAAGTTTATCAATCTTTTTTATCCATGTTCTAAGCTGTGTACCTTCTTTTTTATTACCAAATAAATTAGAAATAGAAAATTTCTTTAAGGGCTTTTCTTCAATAAAGATATCATCAAAGACTAGGGTTACATATTTGTTTTTTTTCTTCTTAAATAAATCTGGTTGCATATGGGTTGTAAATGAAGCTCCAAAAGCATGACTTCCATTATTATTATGTGAATAAACTTGTTTAATTCCATTTATGTTAAATCCAACATTAAATTTTAAATCATGATTATCAAGTTCATCAAAATTAAAAATAGGCATTCCATTATCTTCATATTCATTTGATATAATGGTTGCAGACAATTCTAATCCATCGATTGGAATTGTTTTTATAAACAAAGAAGTACTTTTTGATTCCCAATCTTTATCAAAGCTTTGATCCATACCTAATGTTAGAAATTTACATCCTAAAGGTCTAAAACCTATTCCAAAGTCATGTGTTATAAAATTATCCATTTTTCCATCTAAAGTACTTTTCCATCCAAGTGATATAAAATTAGCTGGTCTATAAAGTAAACCAACATTCCATTCTTTTTTATTATCCCAAACATATCCATAGTACAAATTTTTATGAATTTTATCTGCAAGGCCTATTCTAAAGCCAGTTTCACCATTAATATCTTGATATGACAAACCGAAGTTTTTGATTTTAAAACTAGTATAAAAATCATTTGAGCTTATATCAGTAGCATCTCCAAAAAGATTAAATTGGGTACCATGATCTATAGCTAGTCCTGCAGGATTGAAAGATAGAGCATCTGTATTATCAGATTCACTAATTGATAATCCAGGGCCGTAATAACCAAAAATAAGATTAAATGTTATTAGTAAGTAAAAAGAATATTTTTTTATAATCATAATAGCTTCACTTTATATTAAATTCAGTTATTAATTTAATTAAAAATCTAATACTAAATATGAAAAAATTTATTATAGTTGGTTCTGGAAGACAAGGTATATCTGTTGCTTATGATTTATTAAGAGATTCTAATCATCATGTTGTTATGGTAGATGTAAATGAGAATTTTTTAAATCAAGCGTTAAATAAAATCTCTGCTATTTCTAATTCACAAAATTTAAAGGGAATTATTGCTAATGTTTCTGATTCTGATCAAATGCTAGAAATACTTTCAGATGCAGACGTAATGGTCAGTGCAGTCCCGTATAAATTCAATCTAGATTTGACTAAACTTGCAATAAAATCAAAAACATCTATGGTTGATTTAGGTGGTCATACTAATATTGTTAGAGAACAATTGTCAATGAATAAACAGGCAGAAGAGGCAGGAATTACAATTGTTCCTGATTGTGGTATGGGGCCTGGTATGAATATAACTATGGCAGTTTTAGCAACAGAAATTTTAGATCAAACTGATGAAATTTATATTTGTGATGGAGGGCTTCCTAAAGACCCAAACCCACCATGGAATTATTCTTTATTTTTTAATATTGAAGGTTTAACTAATGAATATGATGAGCAAGCTTATTTTTTGAAAGATGGAGAAATTGTAGAGGTACCATGTTTTGATAATATTGAAAATGTACATTTTGATGATATAGGTGAATTAGAAGCTGCTGTAACATCAGGGGGACTATCTACTATGCCTTGGACTTTTAAAAATAGATTAAAGGTTTTAGAAAACAAGACGCTTCGTTATAAAGGGCATTGGGAATGGATGAAAGCTTATAGAGAACTTGGTTTATTTTCTAGAGAACCTATAAATCATAATAATAGAGAAATAGTTCCTAGGTATTTTTATCATCAATTGTTGGAAAAAAAATTAGATCATGGTAGAATAGAAGATGTGTGTTTGATGCGTGTTAAAGCAATAGGCTTTAAAGATTCTAAAAAAATAGAATTAAATATTGATGCTGTAGAATATTATAATCAAAAACTTGATTTAACAGCTATGGAAAAATGGACGGGGTGGCATATTTCTATTATAGCTCTTGAGATTGCATATAATAAGATTACTAATGGTGCAATATCAGTTGAAAATGCTTTAAAAGGTCATACATTTTTAGAAGAAGCAAGAAATAGAGGCTATAATATAACCATAAATACTAAGGAGATTTAACCTATGCTATTAATTCAATTTGGAATTATTTTTTGCGCTTTATCTGTCATAATAGGAGCTTTTGGAGCGCATTCATTAGAATCTACAATTGCTGATAAAATGGATACGTTTAAAACAGGTGTTCAGTATCAAATATTTCATGGTCTTGCGCTTATTTTAACAGGTATTTTATCTAAGGTTTTAGAAGTTAATTTAAATATGTCTGGTTATTTATTTGTTATTGGTATAGTGTTATTTTCTGGTACTTTATATTTAATTTCCATTTCTAAATATTCTTTTTTAGGTATGATAGCTCCAATTGGAGGGCTGTCTTTTATCATTGGCTGGTGTATATTAATTTTTAAAATTAGTAATCATTAAAGTTTAATAAAGTAAGGTTTTATGAGTTCTAGTGGTCATATAGTTGCAATTGGTGGTGGTGGTTTTGGGCGTAACCCAAATAAGCCAATTATTGAAGATTACATCATTAATCTTTCCCCTTCAAAGAAACCTAAAATAGCTTTTTTCCCTACAGCTTCAGCTGAAAATACTCAGTACATAGTTAATTTTTACACAGCATTCACAAAATTAAATTGCAGACCTAAAGACATTAGCTTATTTAAAAAAACTCCTGATTTAGAATCGATAATTGAAGAATCTGATATTATTTATGTAGGTGGTGGTAATACTAAGAGTATGTTAGCTGTATTTAAAGATTGGGGTTTAGACAAATTAATTATTAATGCTTATAAAGAAGGTAAGGTATTAGCTGGAGTTAGTGCTGGT
>JAAZYZ010000026.1 GCA_014239355.1 Fidelibacterota bacterium | reverse complement strand
AGCTGTATTTAAAGATTGGGGTTTAGACAAATTAATTATTAATGCTTATAAAGAAGGTAAGGTATTAGCTGGAGTTAGTGCTGGTGCAATATGTTGGTTTGAACAAGGTATTACAGATTCATGGGAATCTGAACTTAAGGTATTAGATTGTTTGGGAGTATTAAAAGGTGTTTGTTGTCCCCATTATGATGGTGAAGCTAATAGAAGACCATCTATTAAAAAATTCCTTAAAAACAAAGAAATTGATGAATCTTTATGTATTGAAGATGGAGCTGCAGTTCATTATCATGATAATAAGTTAAAAACAGCAATTTCTTTTTATAATGATAAGAATGCTTATAAAGTTAAATACGATAAAAATGAACTTATAGAATTACCGTTAAATAAAATAAACATTAGATAAGGAAGCAATAGATGATAAAGTATATTGTGATGTTCAGCTTATTTTTTTCTAGTCTATTTAGTTTAGATTCAGGTTACTATATATATAAATTTTTAATTGATGAATATGATAATATTTATCTTGATGATTCAAAGTATATTGATCAAAAACTAAAAACATCTAAAGTAAAACAACATATTCATAATTCTATTTTTTATCATATAAAAAGTAAAGAAAATATTATTTTAAATGAGGGGAGTACTCAAAATCCTAAAATGATTTATTTTGAGGATATTCTAACTGATAATCCCATTAAATATACCACTACATTGGATAGTGCATATTTTGTATTAAAAATTCCAGCTTTTGATGATATAGATTATATTGATTTTTATGATTTCAAAAATAATCAAATCAAATTAACTGAGAATAATAATAGAACAAGAGAGGTATTTCCTGTTTCAGATATTATGATTAATGGTTCTAATGATTCTAGAGTTAATATTGTTTTTTTAGGTGATGGGTATAAACAGAATCAAATGACAAATTATATTGCTGATGTTGAGGATGTTACAGCTGCACTTTTTAATACCATTCCTTATTCTAATTATATGAATTATTTTAATGTTTATGCTGTAGAAGTACCATCTGATGATTCAGGCACAGATCACCCAGGTACTGCTCCTGACTGTGGTGGATATAATAATGATGTATTTTATGCAGATACTTATTTTGATAGTTCTTTTGATTTATATGATATACATCGTTTACTTTATATTCAAAACAGTTCATCTGCATTTGATGTGTTAACTGATAATGTACCTGATTGGGATATTATTTTTGTCATGGTTAATACTACGATGTATGGAGGAGCAGGAGGAACTTTTGCTGTTTTTTCAAGACATCAAACTAGTACTGAAATTGCTATTCATGAAATTGGACATTCTTTTGCAGGATTATCTGATGAATATTGGGCTGGTTTTAATTATGCAGGTGAAAATGCAAATATGACTGCAAATAATGATCCAGAGACTATCGTATGGAATCCATGGTTATATGATAATGGAGTTGGTATATATGCACATGATTACCCTGGGAATGAATGGTATAAGCCTCATCAAAATTGTAAAATGCAATTTTTAGGCCCTCCATTTTGTTCGGTATGT
>JAAZYZ010000025.1 GCA_014239355.1 Fidelibacterota bacterium | reverse complement strand
CCATCATCTATTGTAGCATCTGGATCATAATTATCTGCATTTGGATCTGTACATCCTAGAACATCTACAATTCCATCTCGTGTTCCATCTATATAAGTTTCATTTGTATTAAGAGGGTCTAGATATTGATCCATATAATTCCATGCAGCTGAAAATTTAGCATACCCATGATAGTAAGTTTGAGAACAGTAACAATCAGGAGAAGGGCTACAGTAATCAGTATAAATATAGCTTGCCATTCCTCTTATTCTTTTAGCAGAATCAAACATTGGAGAACCAGAAGACCCTGGGATAACTCTTCCACTATTATATCTAAAATCCCACCAATTTCCACTAGAAGACATACCTGTTGCATTATAAGATATTTTTTTTATCCAAGCATCTGGATGATGAATCCCCACTACATCATTACCAGGATTAGCTGATGATTTGTTCCAGCCATTATAATATGGACTATATGCATTAGGTACATTATTATTTAATCTAATTAAAGCACCATCATTATTGCTAAAATTACCAACCCATAAGTTTTGAGTTCCACTCATAGTATTATAACCTTGAGGTTGAGTTCCATTGCATGAATAAGATTGATAATTAAAATATATTGTATTTGATCCGCCACCATTACAATGAGCTGCATATACGATATATGGTGTTTTATCAAAATTTGTATTATTAATTAATGAAGCTGAACATAAACCACCATTACCACTTACAAGTACGACTCCATCGATTTCATCTCTCCAATCATCTCCAGATGAACATGCTACATTGTCATTGCAATCCACTCTATCTGATGTTTGATCTCCATAAAAGTTCATAAAATCAAGAAAATCATGTGTAACAATTGACATATTAAGAGCTAAATCTCTAACCTCATTATTTGGAACAGTTAATTCAATTATTACTCTATCACTTTTTACTACTGCAGTTGATTTTTCTCCAGTAAAATCATTATTTTTAGAATTAAATGACCCGATATACATAGATTCTTCTTCATCATAGATAAACATTTCTGTATGATTAGTAAGCTGAAATTCATTAAAATGAAATCCAATTGACATTGCGCCTGGAGACTCAATTCCCAAATAAAAAGTTGTTTTATATGGACCAACAATTTTTGTTGCTAATTGTGGAACGTTTACATCAACAGCATATTCATGAGCGTAATGAACTACCATAGGGTGCAAATCATACTCAATTAAATTATCATGATCTATTGTTATAAAATTGATTTTTTCATTATTTGGCTGATAAATAGGCGAACCAGCATATTGAATTTGTGAAAAAGATAAAGTAAATAATATTAAAATAAGATTTAAGTACTTCATTTGTTAGTTCTCCTTTAAATTTAGCTTGGCTTCTATTATAATCTAATTCAATTAATTAGATTATAACATAATTGATATAACTTTATTACATATTGTTACTTTTAGAAATTTATTTTTCAGTTATTTGATGTATTTTTTTTCTAACTTGAATTTCTAAATTAAGTTTTTCTATCATTTTTTCATTAATTTCATTATTGTACAAAGTATAATTATCTTTCCCTTGAGTTTTTGAAACATACATTGCCATATCTGCTTTTTGTACTAAATCATCAATATTATCTCCATCAATTGGATAGATAGCTCCACCAATACTTACTGTACAACTTATTTTTTTACGATTTATAATAATTTTTTCTTTAATATTCTTTAAAATTCTTTCACATAAATATTTATTATCATCTACATTCTTTATTTT
Organism: Fidelibacterota bacterium; assembly: GCA_014239355.1. The sequence continues at coordinate 4,795 of JAAZYZ010000025.1, read as the reverse complement.
TGATAAAATTGTGAATTCATCACCTCCCCAATGGCTAATAGTATCTCCTTCTCTTACAGATTTTACAATTCTTTTTGAAACAGTTTTTAATAATTGGTCACCAGCATTGTGTCCCATGGTATCATTTACCATTTTGAATTCATCAAGGTCTAAAAATAATACTACATATTTTTCTTTAGTTCTTGCTGCATTTTTGAATGCTATTTTTGCACGGTCATTAAATAATGTTCTATTTGGGAGTCTAGTCATTTTATCATAATAGGCTAAATAGTGCATTTCTTCAACTGATTTAACCTTATCAACAGCCATTGCTATTTGATCTGATATAATCTTTAAGATTGTTAACTGATTATCATCATATGTAATGTTTTTATCAAAACTTTTAATAGATACAACTCCTATAATTTCATTTCCAATAATAAGAGGTGATGCAATATAAGAATTAGGAGTTTTTGTACTTTTATTAAGTTTCTTTTTATCTTTCAGATATTGAATTTCTTCTTTTCCATAAATTAGTGCTGTTCTATTTTTTATTGAGGTTTCTATTATATTTCCCTTTATATTTTTTTTACTACATTTAACTTCTTTTTTAGGACTACAACTGTATTCTTCAACTTTTTTATCATCAATAATTAAAGATATTGTAAAGTCTTTAGTAGGAATTAGAATATTTAAATTTTCAATAATATCTTTATATAATTCTTTTATATTTGTTGATATTCTAACGGAATTTGATATTTTTAATATACAGTTTTGTATTTCTTTGTTTCTAACAATATTAGTTAAATCTGTAATAGCAACTGTATAATAAATTTCTTTTTCAATTTTGTTTTCTACAAAATTTAGACTAATTGGAAATTTGTGATTATTTTGTTTAATGCCATATATTTCTAAATTATTATTTAGTGAATTTAATTTTTCACCTATAATTTTATTTTTAGAGTATTTTTGTATAATACCTGAATAAGGTTTTGCAATAAGCTTTGTTAGGGGCTCTCCTAATATTTGATCTCTACTATATCCCCATAGATTTAAGGCAAATCTATTAATCATTACAATTTTTAGATTAGCATTAAATGTTATAACCCCTTCATTAACAGCATTTAACACACCTTTCATATGTGATGCTGAATCAAGAATTTTATATATATTTTTTCTTGGTTTTTTTAAACTCATAATTTTATTTATTTATAATTGCTTAAAATATAATGTTATTTATTATATAAAAGTGTGAACTATATTACAATTATTTTATGTTTGTAACATTATGTAAATAATTGATTTTTATATACATTATATTATATAATTATTTTAAATTAAATTGAAACTAATTGAATATATAAGGGAATAGCTTATGAGAAAGACAATTTTATTTTTATTATTAGCATTTTTAATGCCTAATACATGGCAGGATATTAACTCGCCTATACCGACGCCTATGAACTTTGATGTGCTTAGTTCTGATATTAACACAACAAAAATTAAATTTACTATGGATGGGTTCCATTTAATTCCATCTTCAGATTCTAATGCTATTAGTTATAAAATTAGATCTGAGAATGGAGCGTCTATATTAAATCAAGGTTATCCTGATTTGCATAATATGTCTAAATCAATAATTATACCTGATCAATCTAAAACATCAGTTAATATTATTTCTTATAAATATCAGGATTATGAAAATATATTTGTCATTCCTTCTAAAGGAAATTTAAATAGAGAGATTGACCCTCAAGATGTAGCTTTAACTTATAGTGATGCGTACAAAAAAAATGAATTTTATCCATCTTCTATATCTGAATTAGGAGAACCTTATATCTTAAGAGATTTAAGAGGACAAACAGTTTCAATCAATCCTTTCCAGTACAACCCTGTTACAAGAACGCTTAGAGTTTATAGTGAGATTATCGTTGATGTGACATCTGAGGGCTTATCTACTAATAATACAGTACAAAGAGTTAGTGATTCTATCAAATTATCTTCTAATTATGATGAAATATATAAAGAACATTTTATTAATTATGCTAATGATACTAGATTTCAATATTTAATGGATCAAGGTAATATGTTAGTTATTTCAAATAGTGCCTTTATGAGTGACATGACACCTTTTGTTGACTGGAAAAATAAAATAGGTGTTCCAACTGAATTAGTTTCAACTTCTACAACAGGAACAAGTTCAACTGCGATTAAGGATTACATTGTAGATTATTATAATAACAATGGATTAACTTTTGTTTTACTTGTAGGTGATTATGCACAAGTAACATCTCCACTATATAGTGGTTCTGCTTCAGACCCAAGTTATGGTTTTATTTCAGGAAATGATGTGTATGCAGAGGTAATTATTGGGCGTTTTTCTGGAAGTACTCCTGCTCATATTGCAACACAAGTTCAACGTAGTTTAGAATATGAACAAAGAAATAGTGGTGATTATTTTAATAATGCTGCTGGTTTTGCATCAAATCAGGGTCCTGGTTATGGTGGAATGGATGATGATGAATTCAATGATTTTCTATGGGAAACAGTTTTATCTCCATTTACCTATGATGATTATTATTATGAATATGATGGAAGTGGAGGATCTGATCAAGGAGGAATCAATACAATCAATTCAGGTGTTGGAATTATAAATTACACTGGTCATGGATCAATAGGTGGTTGGGGTAATGGCGCATCACTTAGTACAAGTCAAATTAATCAATTAACTAATGTGGACAAACTTCCATTTGTTATTACTGTTGGATGTAATGTAGGTGAATTTAATAGTACAAATGAATGTTTTACAGAAGCATGGCAACGAGCAACACATAATGGAGCTCCTTCAGGAGGTATTGCTCATTTAGGTTCGACAATATCTCAATCATGGGAACCTCCTATGCATGGTCAATGGGCTATGAATAAAATTATAACAGAATCTTATAATGGATTAAATGGACAACCACCTATGGGACATAAAACTAGAACTATTGGTGGAATTACTACCAATGGATGTTTACATATGAATGATGCTCAAGGTACTGGTGGACAAAATGAAACAAGATATTGGACCTTATTTGGTGATCCATCTTTAGTATTTAGAACAGATGAACCTACTAGTATGAATGTTGTACATGACGATGTAATATTAGTGGGTACAACAAATTTTCAGATTAGTACAGGTTTATCAGGTGCTTTAGCTGCTATTTCAGCAAATGGAGAACTATTAGCATCTGGTTATGCAAATCAATTTGGTATGATTGACTTAGATGTTTCATCTATTTCTGATACACCAGGAGTTTTTGATCTTATGATTACAGGTTTTAATGCTATTAATTATGAGGCAGAAATTACAGTCCTTGCTCCTGAGGGGCCTTATGTTATGATGGATTCTTTTACAGAACAATTAATGTATGGTAATCCGAATCAAATATCTATTACATTAGAAAATGTTGGAAGTGACCCAGCTGATGAATTGATTATTACTTTAACTACTGAAGATCAGCATGTAGTTTTAACTGATAATACAGAAACAGTTAATATTTCAGCAGGTGATTCAATAGTTGTGGATGGTTTTACAGCTGAAATATCAAGCAACATTCCAAATGGACATCTTATAGAATTTAATGTTAATCTAGTTTCGGGTGAACATGAATGGAATCATTCATTTATGAGTATGGCTATGGCTCCAGAAATTAACTTACTTAGTGTAAGTGGAGACCTTCAACCTGGCGCTACATCATCTGTTGTTTTTACAATGATTAATGAAGGTGGTGCTCCAATTAACTATCCAATGGTCGATATTGAAGTTGGTCCATATTTATCTTTTTCAAATATTGAATTTGGTAATGCTTATTATTGGGATATGGTTGAAGGTAACAATGTAGAACAATTAATAGTTGATATTACGGTAAGTGCCTCTGCTCCAGTAGGTTCTATGGGTGAAATAACCGTATTAGTTAATCAGCTTAATACTGATTATCATCATGAAATAAGTACGGAATTACCTATTGGCCAAGTAACAGCTGATTTTGAATCTGGTTTAGATTTAGAATGGAATAATGCTTCACTTAGTCCTTGGAATGTATCAGATGAAGATGCGAATACTGGTATATATTCATTTAAATCTGGTGAGATTAATAATCTTCAAACTAGTGATGTTAGTGTAACTCTTGATGTAACACAAGAAGGTATGATTGAATTTTATTATAGGGTATCTGCAGAGTATAGTCCATCAGGAAACTATTTTTATGATGGTCTACTATTTTTTATTAATGGACAGCAAGTTGGAGAATTTCAAACTAATTCAGATGGAAGCAGTCCATGGACATATGCAAGTTATATGGTATCTCCTGGTATGACTGAATTTAGATGGTCTTATGTTAAAGATAATGGAGGTGGTTCTACAGACTGTATTAATACTGATTGTTTAGATGCAGCATTTATAGATGATATTATATTTCCACCAGTTTATGTTGAATCAGATATAATTATTGGTGATACCAATGGTGATGAACTACTTAATGTGCTTGATGTAATTTTAATGGTAAGTATGATATTAGGTAGTGCAGATGAAGATTTAGAAACAGCTGATATAAATTCAGATGGATTAATTAATGTATTAGATGTTACTTTACTTCTTAATATAATTTTAGGTTTAGGTCATTCATTTGACGCTACATCAGCTATGATGTATGAGACATCAGAAGGTGTTGATATTACATCTGATGGATATCTTGGAGCAGTAGAATTAACTCTTATTCATGATCTAGGTTTTGAGTTAGAACTAACGCAAGATGCTTTAGTTGCTGATTAT
>JAAZYZ010000024.1 GCA_014239355.1 Fidelibacterota bacterium | reverse complement strand
GGATTAGTCAAATTTGATTTTTTAGGATTAAAGACTTTAACGCTTATTAATAACTGCATTGAATTAATCAACAAAGACAAACAAATATTAGATATAAATAAAATTAACATAAAAGATAACGACACATTTAATCTATTAGGAACAGGAGAGACGACTGGAATATTTCAGCTTGAGAGTGCTGGAATGAAAGAAACATTAAAACAATTAAAACCAGACAAGTTTGAAGACATTATTGCAATTGTTGCTTTATATAGACCTGGCCCGATGGCGAATATCCCAACTTATATTGAAAGGAAGCACGGTAGGGAAAAGCCTAACTATATTCATCCTTTATTAAAAAATCTTCTTAAAGAGACTTATGGTGTTGTTATTTATCAAGAGCAGGTAATGGGAATCGCAAGAGAACTATCAGGTTATACTGATGGAGAAGCTGATTTACTTAGAAGAGCTATGGGTAAAAAAATACAAAAAGAAATGAACGCTCAAAGAAAAAGATTTATTGAAGGCTGTATTAATAAGAATTTAAAAGAGATGGAAGCTCATAATATTTTTGATTTACTTTCAAAGTTTGCTGATTATGGCTTTAATAAAAGCCATGCTGCTGCTTACGCATTAATTGCATTTCAAACAGCATACTTGAAAGCACATTTTCCGATTGAGTTTTTTGCAGCTTCAATGACTTTAGATATTAATAACACTGATAAATTATCTACATTTCAACAAGAATTAGATCGATTAAACATTAAATTGTTACCACCAAATGTAAATTCATCGAGTGCATATTTCTCAAGATATGAAGACTCTATTACATATGCATTAGGAGCAGTAAAAAATGTTGGAGTTGAAGCAATGAATGATTTAATTAATGAAAGAACAGAAAATGGTGAGTTTAAAGATTTTGATAATTTTATTTCAAGAGTTGGGAACACAGTAGCTAATAAGAAAACTTTAGAGGCATTAGCATGTGTCGGTGCATTTGATGATTTCAATATAGACAGATCATTAATATTTAATCAATCATCAGACATAGTTAAATATTTAAAATCAATTAATAATAAAAATCTTAGTAATCAAGAAGATATGTTTGGATCCGATTCATCAATAAATTTTAAATTTTCAGAAAATGAGAATTGGAGTAAACCTTATTCATTGATGAAAGAATTTCAAATGTTAGGATTTTATTTAACTGGACATCCATTAGATCAATATAAAGATAAATACCATACTCTTAACTTAAAATATTTTGATGAAGTTAAATTAAATAAAAACCTTCATAATAGTAAAGGTGTATTAATAGCAGGAACATTGTTATCAAAAAAAGAGAAACGTTCAGCTAGAGGAAATACATATGCCTTCCTTAATTTCTCAGATACTACTTCAATATATGAATTAATTATCTTTGAAACAAATTTAAGAAAATATAGAGAAATATTATCAGATGGTGAATCATATGTATTAGGGGTAGATTTTACTTCTGATAACAATTCATTGAGAGGAGAGTTAAAAAAGGTTTTTACTTTTGATGAAGTTATTAAATTTAATAGCAGAAATGAAACAAAGATCAAAAATAAAGCTGGTGATAAAATTTCAATTCTTAGAATTCATGTAAATGAAGATTTTACAAAAGACAAGTTGACTGACTTAAAGTTGATCACAGGAAGACATAAGGTTGAAATTATCTATAATAATCAAATAGTTAAGATTCCAGGAAATTTTGAGGTTAATCAGGAATTGATTAGATCACTTCGAAAAATGACCGGAGTTGTAGAAGTATTATTTGATGAAGAAATTCATTGATGAATGCATATATTTCGTGTAATTAACCCACAATTAATCACACAACGATAGCTTACTGCTGTCCGGTCCTTGTAAAGGTCAAATTGTTGTGGATGTTTAACCGGAGAAAAATTATGGATTTACCAAATTTTAAATTACAAGATTTAATTGAAGCAGGAGTTCATTTTGGACACAAGTCTCAAAGATGGAATCCTAAAATGTCTAAATATATTCACAGTACAAGAGAAAATGTTCATATTATTGATCTGGGGATAACAATTGGGATGTTAACTGATGCCCTTAAAGTCATAAAAGAAACAATTTCAAAAGGTGGCAAAATATTATTTGTTGCTACTAAAAAACAAGCTGCTGGAAGAATAAGAGATCTCGCAATAGAAACAGATCAATTCTATGTTAATCATAGATGGTTAGGAGGCATGCTTACCAATTGGTCAACGATAAATAAATCAATAAAAAAAATGAAAGAACTTGAAGAATTGAAGTTAAATCCAAAAAATGAATTTACTAAAAAAGAAATTCTAAAGATTACTAACAAGCATGAAAAACTTTTAAGATCACTAAATGGAATTAGTAAAATGAAAAAATCACCGGATTTATTATTTATAATTGATACGAGGTTGGAACATATAGCTGTAGCAGAAGCTAAGAATTTAAATATCCCAATTATTGGTATTGTTGATACGAATTGTGATCCAGATGTAATTGATTATCCAATCCCAGGAAATGATGATTCAAGAAGATCTATAAACTTATATTGTAAATTAATATCTGAAACAATTACGAACATTAAGCTAAATGATAACTTTGAAACTAATGACTCTAAATCAGAAATAAATGATGAGAGTGTTCCTGATTCAGGTCAAGCTAATGAAGATTTAAAGAATGATACACAACTAAGTGATTCCATTTCATCTCAATCAGATTCAGAGAAAAAATCCAAATAACTAAAGTAAATGGCAATAACAGCAAAACAAGTGCAAGATTTAAGAAAAATGTCTGGCGCAGGTATGATGGAATGTAAAGCGGCACTTTCTGAATCTAATGGGGGAGTTGACCAGGCATTTAAAATTCTTAGGGAAAAAGGGATAGCTAAAGCAAAGAAAAAATCCACCAGAGATACTAATGAAGGATTAATTGGCATTAAAGTTTCTGAAAACGGAGCTGCTATTGTAGAAGTAAACTCAGAGACAGATTTTGTTTCTAGAAACAAAGAATTTCACAACTTAGTAGGTGATATATTAGATATATCGATTGAAAAAAAAGGAGATTTTGATTCTGCTTCTATTTCATCTCAAGATAAAATGAATGAAGCTGTAGGAAAAATAGGAGAAAACATAGTTTTTAAAAGATCTGGATATTTAGAAGGAGATGTGCACACCTATATACATAATTCACTTGCTGAAGGACTAGGGAAAATAGGTGTGATATTATTGCTTAATGTAGATAATGGCGCTGATTTGTCTGAAGTTGGAAAAAATTTATGTATGCATATTGCGGCATCATCACCTCAGTCTATTTCAAATGATGATTTAGATGATTCAGTGATTAATTCAGAGAGAGAAATTATAGTTCAGCAACTTAAGGATTCAGATAAACCCGACAATATCTTATCAAAAATGATTGATGGTAAATTAAATAAGTATCTGGAAGAGATAATATTGTTGAAACAAAAATTTGTAATCAATCCTGAATTAAGCATTGAAAAGTATCTTGAAGAGGAATCATTAAAGAAAAATCTTAAAATCAATATAGAAAAATTTATAAGATTCGAAATCAGCAAATAATCTACAATGGTAAAAAAAAATAAAAACCGGATATTAATAAAATTATCTGGAGAGTCCCTTATGGGGAATACTAATTATGGCATAGAAATTAAAACTGTAGATTTAATTGCTAAAAATCTTAGATCGTTTTTAAAACTCAATGTGGAAATATGTATAGTAATAGGAGGGGGAAATATTTTTAGAGGATTGGCTGCCTCAGCAAAAGGAATGGAGAGAGCAAATGCTGATTATATGGGAATGTTGGCAACAGTTTTAAACTCTTTAGCTTTACAACATGCACTTGAGAAATTGAACGTTAACACAAGAGTTATGTCTGCAATACCAATACAATCAGTGTGTGAAACTTATATCAGACGAAGGGCCATTAGACACATGGAAAAAAGAAGAGTGGTTATTTGCGCAGCTGGAACAGGAAATCCATATTTTTCAACAGATACTGCAGCATCATTAAGAGCGGCAGAACTAGAGTGTAATTGTATATATAAGGCGACCCAAGTAGATGGAATATATTCAAAAGATCCAAAAAAATATACCAAAGTAGAAAAATTTAAAAATATTACTTATCAGCAATATCTATCAAGAAACTTAAAAGTTATGGATTCAGCTGCTATAACTGTAGCCAGAGATAATAATATTCCAATCAAGATTTTTTCCATTTTACAAAACAATTGTTTTACTAAAGTATATAATAATAAAATGGGTTATTCTGAGATACTCTAATGGTTGATGAAATAATAAAAGATACAGAATCTAGAATGATTAGTTCTGTTAAATCTGCTAAGAGTGAAATGTCAGGAATTAGAGCTGGAAGAGCATCACCAGGAATGTTGGATTCAATAAAGGTAGATTCATACGGTCAAAAAATGAACATCAATCAAGTTGCGAATATTACCACACCTGATTCTAGGACAATAAATATTGATGTATGGGATCAAGCCAATGTCTCATTGATAGAAAAATCAATTAGAGAATCTGATTTAGGAATTAATCCAATGATTGAAGGAAATTTAATTAGGTTACCTCTGCCGCAGCTAACAGAAGAAAGAAGATTAGAGTTTCTAAAGATAGCAGGAAAAATTTCTGAAAATGCTAAAGTTGCAATTAGAAATATAAGAAGAGATGGTATAGAAAAAATTAAATCACTAGAGAAGAATAAAGAGCTTAGTCAAGATGAATCAAAAAAATATCAATCTACTATTGAGAATAAAACCTCAGAGCAAGTTAAAGAAATAGACTTAGCTTTCAAAACTAAAGAAGAAGATCTAAGAAATATTTAAATATTTATAAATTTAAACTTCACATTTAAAAAAATGTATAAAAAAAAGACGATAGAACACGTTGCTATCATTATGGATGGCAATGGTAGATGGGCAACAAATAAAGGATTAAAAAGATCAGCAGGTCACAAAGCAGGTATAAAGAACTGTATCCATATTATTAGAAATTTAGAAAAATTAGATTTTAAAATAAAAAATATATCATTATATGTATTTTCAACTGAAAACTGGAAGAGACCAGTATCAGAGGTTAATTATCTATTGCGGCTAATTGAAAATTATTATGTAAATTTTAAAAAAGTTGCAAATGAAGAAAATTTAAAGATCAACCATCTTGGCTCTACTAAGAATCTTACTTTGAGGCTAAAAAAAATAATTAAAGATATTGTTGAAATTACAAGTAGAAACAACGGAACATCTATTAATCTTGCTTTCAATTATGGAGGTAGGACGGAAATAATAGATGCAATAAATAAGAACAGATCAACTAAAATAACTAATAAAGTATTATCAAAAAATTTATATATACCTAATCTACCTGATCCAGATTTAATAATAAGAACAGGTGGCGAAATGAGATTAAGTAATTTTTTATTATGGCAGTCTGCTTATGCTGAATTATATTTTACAAATATTTTATGGCCAAATTTTAAGATAAAGTCATTAAATAGAATACTTTTTAAGTATTTAAATAGAATTAGAAAATATGGAAGATAAATTGTCTGTTTCAAAAATTAAAATTAATTTTATAAAAAGATTATTATCAGCATTTGTAATAATGCCAGTAATGATATTACCGATATTTTTAAGCGGTTATATTTTAATATTTGTTTATTTATTGTTCTTAACTTTTATTGTTGATGAATTATTTCATATCATTGAGAATAGTTCTTATAAGATATGTTTGTATCTTTATTTCTTGATAACAGTATTTTCTTTTATTACTTTCATTATTTTACTAATATCTTCTAATGTTAAGGAATTATTCATCTTAATCATTTTTATAATTTGGATTTTTGATACTTTCTCATATTTGGGAGGTACTATTATTAAGGGAAAAAAGTTATTTCCTAAGGTAAGTCAAGGCAAAACTTATTCTGGCCTATTTACTGGTTTATTTGCAATCACAGTAATTTATTTTTTGGCTACTTATTATTTTAATTTAACTTATCTTATTTTTTATAACTCTGTCCTTGCTATAATAGTATTGGCATTTATGGGTGATATCATTGTTTCACTTTTAAAAAGATCTGCTTCCATGAAAGATACAAGTGATGCAATTCCGGGTCATGGTGGATTCCTAGATAGATTTGATTCATTTATCTTTGTCTTTTTTTCAGTGGGTATTTTTTATTTATTATTAATATGAAAAAAACAAACGTTTTAATATATGGAGCAACTGGATCAATCGGTGATTCAGCGTTATCATTAATTAGACATAATAAAAATCATTTTAATGTTGTCGGGATGACATGCGATAACAATGTAGAAAAACTCAGCATATTAGCAAATGAGTTTAATACAAGAAATATTGGAATAGCTAGTTACAACAAAGGATTAGATTATAAAAAATATTTTCCAGATAGAAATATTTTTTTTAGTGTAGAAGAGTTTAAGGAATTGATAGATGACAATATCGATATAATTATATTTGCTATTTCTGGTGTTTCGATATTACAATTAAGTTTAGAAATTGCAAAATCAGGTAAAATTGTTGGATTAGCAAATAAAGAATGTATCATATCTTTAGGAAATATAATTCTAGATACAGCTAGGTTAAGCAATACAAAAATTATTCCATTAGATTCAGAGCATAATTCAATATATCAATTGTTAAATCGTAATAATTCTTCATTTGAATCAATTACCATTACAGCAACGGGAGGTCCATTTTTAAACAAGAATATTGATGATTTTAAGGATGTTAAAGTAGAAGAAG
>JAAZYZ010000023.1 GCA_014239355.1 Fidelibacterota bacterium | reverse complement strand
TTATTGGGGGATCGTCTAATGGCAGGACACATGGTTTTGGTCCATGGAATCGGGGTTCGACTCCCTGTCCCCCAGCATTATGAAGATATTTAGCGGAAAATCAAATTTAGAGCTTTCTAAAAAAATCGCAAACCTTGTGGGCGTTCCATTAGGTAAGATTGATTTAGAAACATTTAGCGATGGAGAATTGCGGGTTGCCTTTAAAGAAAATATTCGAGGTGAGAATGTTTTTTTAATTCAATCTACTAATCCTCCTGCAGAAAATTTAATGGAGCTGTTATTAATGTTAGATGCTGCTAAACGAGCATCTGCAAAAACTGTAACAGCAGTGATTCCATATTATGGTTATGCTAGACAAGATAGAAAAGATCAACCCCGCGTACCAATATCTGCTAGAATGATTTTAGATTTAATGGCGGCAGCTGGAGTAGATAGAATGATTACAATGGATTTGCATTCTCCGCAGATTCAAGGTTTTACTAATGTGCCATTTGATAATTTATATTCAAGAATTGCGCTTTTTAATAAATTACAAGATTATAACTTAAACATTGATAGTGGAGTGGTATTAGCACCAGATATTGGCAGTGCTAAAATGAGTCAATCATATGCAAAAAAATTAGGTATTGGGTTTGCTTTAATTGATAAAAGAAGGCCTAAACATAATGTTGCTGAAGTTGTAAACTTAATTGGAGAACTAAATAATAAACATGTATTTATTATTGATGATATGATTGATACAGCTGGTACTATATGTAATGCTGCACAAACTGCAGTCGACAATGGGGCAAAATCAGTAGTTGCAGTAGCTACACATCCTGTTTTATCTGGGCCAGCAATATCTAGATTAAAAGAAGCCCCAATTGATAAAATTATTATTAGTGATACTATTAGTATAGATAACGATAAACTGTTTGATAAACTAGAAATTATATCTGTAGCAGAAGTTTTTTCTGAAGCTATTACAAGGATTAATAAAGGTGATTCAATTAGTGAATTATTTAAATAAAATGAGGTTATAGAAATGAAGGGTCATAAAATTGAAGTTAATAAAAGAGAATTAAGTAGCAAAAAATCATTTGTGAGGCATTTACGTACACAGGATGAAATTCCAGGTATTTATTATTCGCATGATTCAAAAGATAGTATTCCTTTTAGTGTTAGTAAAAAAACAATGCATGAAGCATTAAAATCTGATGCACAAGTTTATCAAATATCTGTGGGTTCTAAAGATAGAGATGTAATTATTAAATCTGTTCAATATCATCCCATTTCTGAGGAAATGCTTCATATTGATTTATATGGTGTTAAAATGGACCAAGAGGTTACAGTGAAAATACCAATTGAAATTACTGGACAATCAGAAGGAATTAAAGCTGGAGGGGTCTTAAATCAAGTGTTAACTGAAATAGAAATATCATGTTTACCAGGGAATATTCCACAAAATGTACCTATTGATATCACTAATTTAGATATTGGAGATTCAATACGTTTAGCACAGCTATCAATGACTGATGATGTGACCCTAGTAGGTGATGAAGAATTATTAATTGTATCTATTATTCAACCAACTAAAGCAGAAGAGGTAGTTGAAGAAGATACTGAAATAGATGGCGATATAACTGAAGGTATAGATTCAGAATCTGATAATACTGAATCTTCAGAAGAAACTAATGATGAGAATGCTGAATGATTATTGTAGGCTTAGGTAATCCAGGATCACAATATGCCAACACAAAGCATAATACAGGTTATTGGGTTCTAGATAAATTAGCTCATGAGTTTAGTTTGAATTTTAAACTTGGCAAGGGTGAATACATGCATACCACAAGTGCAGACATATCATTAGTTAAGCCGGTAGGATATATGAATAATAGTGGAATAGCATTAAAACACTACATGGATTACTTTAATATTGATATTACTGATATTTTAGTAGTATATGATGACGCAGATTTACCATTAGGTAAAATTAGGTTTAAATCTAAAGGAAGCTCAGGCGGACAAAAAGGAATAGAATCTATTATTTATCAATTAAAAAATGATAATTTTTTGAGATTGAAAGTTGGAGTATCAACTAAAACAAACATTAAATCTTTATCATCTTATGTGTTATCTCCATTTAATCAGGATGATCAGAAATTAATGGAATCTGTCTTAAATGAATGTGTAGATGCAGTGAAATTTTTAATTAATAATAATATTAATGAAACTATGAATAAGTATAATAAGAAAAACAAGGAGAGTAATTAAATGAACTATATTTTAAATCAACCAGAAATTTTATTATTATCTGGTTTATTGGCTTTGATTTTTGTGTTTATAAAGGATAAGTGGGTATCTAATCAGCCAGTAGGCAATGAAAAAATGGCAAGTATTGCAAAAAACATATCAGATGGAGCAATGTCATTTTTAAAAGCAGAATATACAATGTTATTATTTTTTGTAATTATAGTTGGTGGATTATTGACATATTTAGGTTATTTAGGTGAGGATGATGGCACAAGTCATAGTCTCTTAGGTTTTTCTTTTTTAATGGGGGCTATATGTTCTGGTTTAGCAGGATTTATTGGTATGAAAGTTGCTACTAAAGCGAATGTACGAACTACTAATGCTGCACAAAATTCATTAGGAGAGGCATTAAATATAGCTTTTTCTGGTGGTTCTGTAATGGGGATTGGAGTAGTTGGTTTAGGTATGCTAGGACTAACAGGATTATATTGGTTTTATTCTTGTACATTTGATTGGGAATTATCACAAACTTTAGAAGTATTAACTGGTTTTTCTTTTGGTGCATCTTCTATTGCTTTATTTGCAAGAGTAGGTGGTGGTATTTATACTAAAGCAGCAGATGTAGGAGCAGATTTAGTAGGAAAAGTTGAAGCAGGGATTCCAGAAGATCATCCATTAAATCCAGCAACTATTGCTGATAATGTTGGAGATAATGTTGGAGATGTAGCAGGGATGGGTGCTGATTTGTTTGAATCATATGTTGGATCAATAATTGCTACAATGGTTTTAGGTTCAGCAATTTTTGCTGTTAATGGTAGTGATATGAGTTTTGTAATACTTCCTTTAGTCTTAGCTGCTACAGGAATTTTATGCTCAATTTTTGGAACATTTTTTGTTAAGGTTAAGGATGGAGGAAGTCCACATAAAGCTCTTAATTTAGGTGAGTTTTTATCTGCATTATGTATGTTAATTGCTTCCTATTTTATCATTACTAATTTATTACCAAGTAGTTGGACCATGAATGGGATAACATACAATTCGCACGGCGCATTTTTTGCTACTATAGCTGGTTTAATAGCTGGGTTATCAGTAGGTAAAATTACAGAATACTATACAGGGACAGGGACAAAGCCTGTTAATGATATTGTTAAGCAATCTGAAACAGGTGCAGCTACTAATATTATAGCAGGTCTTGGTATAGGTATGATGTCTACAGCAATTCCTATTTTATTAATTTCAGCAGCTATTTTAATTGCTCACAACTATGCTGGGCTCTATGGTATTGCAATTGCTGCAGTAGGGATGCTAGCAAACACTGGTATTCAGCTTGCTGTTGATGCATATGGTCCTATCTCAGATAATGCAGGGGGTATAGCTGAAATGGCTGAGTTACCATCAGAAGTAAGAAATAGAACAGATGAGTTAGATGCTGTTGGTAATACAACTGCTGCGATTGGTAAAGGTTTTGCTATTGCCTCTGCTGCTTTAACAGCTCTTGCATTATTTGCTGCATTTGCAGATAAAGCTGAATTAACTGCAATCAATGTAATGCAACCAATAGTTATGGTGGGGCTATTAATCGGAGCTATGCTTCCTTTTGTATTTTCAGCTCTTGCTATGAATGCAGTTGGTAGAGCAGCGATGAGTATGATTCAAGAAGTAAGAAGGCAGTTTAATGAAATACCATCATTAAAAGCGGCCTTAGAAATTATGAAAAAATATAATGCAGATTTAAGTTCAGCTACAGATGAAGATAGAAAGATTTTTGATGCTGCTGATGGAAAAGCAGAATATGATAAATGTGTTGAAATTTCTACTCAGGCATCTATTAGAGAAATGGTATTGCCTGGCTTGCTGGCAGTCTTTATCCCAATTTTGATTGGTTTTGGTGGAGGAAAAGAAATGCTAGGAGGATTATTAGCTGGGGTTACAGCTTGTGGCGTATTAATGGCAATTTTTCAGTCTAATGCTGGAGGTGCTTGGGATAATGCTAAAAAAACTATAGAAGAAGAAGGTCGTAAAGGAACGGATGCTCATAAAGCTTCAGTGGTAGGTGATACTGTTGGAGATCCTTTTAAAGATACTTCAGGACCTTCACTAAATATTTTAATTAAATTAATGTCAGTTGTTGCGCTAGTAATAGCGTCATCAATTATATAAAGGAGAATTTATTTATGGCATATTATGAAACTATGTATATAGTCCACCCTGCTTTAGAGGCTGGTAGATTAAAAGATTTAATTTTATCTATTGAATCAACCTTAAAAGAATTGGGGGGAAAAACCCACAGCATTGATGCTTGGGGTAAGAAAAAACTAGCTTATTCTATTAATAAAGAAAAATATGGTATGTATGTTTTATTACAATTTGAAGCTGATGGATCTAAAAATAAAGAATTGAATACAACATTAGATCATAACACTAATATTTTAGCTTATTTAACAACTAAAATTGATAAAGAACAATTATTATCTGATGTTCCCTCATTAGACAGTCAATTAGGTTTATTAAATACAAATGAAACAGAAGATTCGAAACCTGTTAGTAGTGATGTCCCTACAGAAAAGTCTACAGAAGATAGTAAGGAAGTTGTAGATAATGATACGGATGAGCCTTCTGAATCTAATGTTAGTAAAGAGGAGAATTAATTATGGCAGGATTATCTTATCAAAGAAAAATATGTCCTTTTAAAGAAAATAAAGATTTAGTTAAAATGATTAATTATAAGGAATATAAATTTTTAAGAAAATTTTTAACTGATCAAGGAAAAATAATTCCGGGTTATGTGACGGGAGTGTCTGCGAAGTATCAAAGGCTAATTGCAAAAGAAATTAAAAAAGCACGTAATATTGCATTGCTCCCCTATCATGTTGATCCTAGAAACATATAAAGGGAGAAAAGTAAAATGAAAATTATTTTATTACAAGGTGTACGTGGATTAGGTGATCCGGGAGAAATAGTTAATGTTAAATCAGGCTATGCAAGAAATTATTTAATCCCTAACGATATGGCTATTTATGCAACTAAAGGGAATATTGCACAAGCAGAATATCAGATTGAAATATCTAAAGAAAATGAAATTAAAAGGGTAGCTGAACTAGAAGAAATATGTAACAAATTAAATAAAGTATCTTTAAAGTTTGAATTACAAACTTCGGAAGAAGATAAATTATTTGGTTCTGTTACTCCTCAAATGATTATAGATCAATTATTAGAGAATGGATTTAATATAGAGAAAAAAGATATTGCAATCCCTGAACCAATTAAAAGTATTGGTAGTCATTATGTAGACATATTATTACATAAAGATGTTTCAGCAAAGATTAAAGTAAAAGTAAAAGCGTTATCAGTATAATCTTAAATTAAAATATGTATGCTCAAGTTTGTTTTCCGTTTTTTATTAATAAAACTTTCACTTATCGTGTACCTAATGAATTAGTGAGGAGCCTCAAATCTGGCCATTTAGTTGAGGTTAAATTTAAAAATAAATTATGTAAAGGATTTGTTACTTCATTATCTCTTGATGTTGCATTTAAGGGCCCATTAAATAGTATTTTATGTATTGATAAAAGCAATGTAATCCCAGATGATTTATGGCATACATTATTATGGATGTCTAATTATTATGTGACTCCTATTGGGAAGATTACACAAACCACATTATCTTGGGCTTTTAAAAATAATTCAGTCAAAAATACAAAAATCAAAAATAATGATTATCAATTAACATCTATAGATTCATTACAATTAACTCCTAACCAATATCAAGCCTATAATAAAATTAATCAATTGTATACAAAAGAGTCTAAACCTCAATTTTTATATGGTGTTCCAGGTAGTGGTAAAACAGAAATTTATTTAAAGCTTACTCAAAAAAAAATTGAAGAAAATAAATCATCTTTAATATTAATACCTGAAATTGCTTTATCTTCTCAAATTTTTTCTAGATTTCAAAATTATTTTGGAGAAAAAGTATTATTATGGCATAGTCAATCCACAGATTTGTATAAAAGAAAAGTTTTAAATAAATTAAAAGAAAGTACCCCCTACATTATTGTAGGTGCCCGTAGTGCTTTATTTACACCATTAAATAATTTAGGATTAATTATTGTAGATGAAGAACATGATTCTTCATATAAAGAAACTGAACGTCAACCATGTTATCATGCAAGAGATTTAGCCATTATTAGAGCTAAATATTCAAATTCATTAATTTTATTAGGTAGTGCAACACCAAGTTTAGAAACATATTACAATTCAACAATTATTAATAAATATCATATACATGAATTAAATGAACGTTATGGTGATGCTAAACTACCAAAAGTCAAAATTGTTGATATGAACCAAAATAGTTCTATTCAAAACAATCAACATTTATTTAGCGATTATTTAATTAAAAAAATTGATAAAGCATTAGAAAAAAAAGAACAAGTTTTAATTTTACATAATAGACGAGGTTTTTCTTCTATTAAAATTTGCACTGAATTTGATGAAATATTGAAATGTACAAATTGTGATGTAATTTTAACTTTTCATGCAAAATTAAATCATTTAATTTGTCATCATTGTAATAAAAAATATTCATTTGAACAGTATACAAAAAAAGATATTACTTTTTTAGGATACGGTACGGAGCAAATAGAAACAATTTTAAATGAATTATTTCCCCATCATGGAATTTTAAGAATGGATTCTGACTCTGCTAATTCGATGAAAAAACAAAAAAATATTTTGGATAAATTTAAAAATAAAGAATATGATATTTTATTAGGGACTCAAATGATTGCTAAGGGACTAGATTTTAGTAATATTACATTAGTTGCAGTGATGAATGCAGAATTAGGTATGCTAATACCCGATTACAGATCTCACGAAAAAATGTTTCAACTAATATATCAAGTAATTGGTCGTTCTGGCAGGAGGGAAAAAATTGGTCAGGCTATTATTCAAACTTATCATCCAGATAATGCCCTTATTCAAATGGCTACAAATTATCAATCAAAGAAATTTTATAATTTGAATTTAGAAAGTAGAAAATCTTTACAATACCCCCCTTTTATAAGATTAGTACGATTTCTTTTTCAATCTCCAGATATTAATCAATGTATAGCTAGCGCAAATAAAATATATAAATTGCTTCAAGTACATTTTTCTAAATCTATTATTGGCCCATTACCTTGCCCAATTGAGCGTCTAGCTAATAAATCACGATACCATATTTTACTTAAAATAAAACCTGAAAAATTAAAAAGTAGTCTTATTAAAATTAAAAAGATACAAGACAGAAAAGAACAATTACTCAATAAAAAAGTAAGCTTATTAATTGATATTGATTCTATTTCAGTTTTATAAAAATGAGACTTAAATTAATCATAATGTATATTTTTTTATTAATATTAATTTTATCTTTTTCATATACTAATTCTAGTTACAGTGGATTTTTATTGCCTAACTCTACCATTCATTTAATTTCAAATGATAATGATTATCTTTTAAGCAAAAGAATATTATTGGATTCAAAATATTCTCATAAAATTTCATCGCACTATATCACCTTGCCCAACTCAATTAATGTGGGTGTATTTGATTATTCTTATAACATAAAATCTTATGAATCATTATCTAGTCTATATATTATAAACTATGGAAATTTTGATGATTCTGAATCAGGATATACTTTTTCATCAAAAGATTATATAGCACATAATAGATTAGGAAAAAGTATTAATAATCACTGGCATATGAGTTTTGATTTAAAATATATATATAGTGAAATAGATACCTACAATGCTAATGCTCTTGTTACAAAATTGAGTTTATATTATTATAATCAACGTTTTTTAGCACAGATATTTATAGATAATTATGGATTTGTTCTTGATAAGTATACAAATTTTGATGAGAGCCTTCCTGTATTATCCGGATATAAAATTATGTTTTTACCTAAATATATTAATGCCATTATTAGTGCTAAGCATGATTACTTTAATAATTATAATATTATTCATTTAACAACAGAGCTATTTTTATTTGAGGATTCATCAATCTTATTTGGAGCTTCTTCCTTATCAAGGGATTTATATTATGGAGATTTTAATAACGATTTTTTTACAGGAATAAGCTTTGGATTCTCTACTAGATATAAAAATTATTTAATGAATTTAGGGTTTAAAAATTTGGGAGCGATTGGACTTTCATCATCATTTACAATTAGTAGGTCAATTAATTAAATGTAATTTTTTACCAATTTTATGAAACGCATTAATTGCCAAATCTAAATCTTCTTTTGAGTGACCAGCACTAATTTGCACTCTAATACGAGCTTCATTTTTAGGAACAACTGGGTATGAGAACCCAATTACATAAATATTTTCTTCCAATAATTCTTCTGCCATTTCTTGTGCAATTTTTGCATCACCAATCATAATGGGGACAATTGGATGTATTCCATCTTTAATATTTAGTCCCATTTTTTTTATTTTGTCACGAAAATAAATAGTATTTTCATTAAGTTTATTAATCAGTGTGTTACTATTTTTTAATATATCTAAGACCTTAATAGATGAAGCAACAATTACAGGGGCTAAAGAATTACTAAATAAATATGGCCTAGATTTTTGTCTTAAGATTTCTATAATTTCTTTTTTAGCAGATGTAAAACCACCTGAGGCACCCCCTAATGCCTTTCCAAGAGTCGAAGTAATTATATCAACTTGATCTAACACATTGTGATATTCTGCTGAGCCTTTCCCTGTCTCGCCTACAAAGCCTGTTGCATGTGAATCATCTACATGTACTAATGCTTTATATTTTTTAGCAAGGTCACAAATTTTATCCAATTTTGCTATATATCCATCCATAGAAAAAACACCATCTGTTGTAATTAATCGTAGTCTATGATTTTGTGTGTCTTGTAATATTTTTTCTAGCTCTACCATATCTGAATTTACATATCGGAATCTTTCTGCCTTACATAACCTAACCCCATCAATAATACTAGCATGATTTAATGCATCTGAAATAATGGCATCTTTATTATTAAGAATTGTTTCAAATAAACCACCATTGGCATCAAAACAAGAGGTATATAAAATTGTATCTTCTTTATTTAAAAAATCTGAAATTTTTTGTTCTAATTCTGTATGAATTGTTTGAGTCCCACAAATAAATCTTACTGAGCTTAAACCAAAGCCCCATTTTTGGAGTGCATTTTTCCCTGCATCAATGATTTCTCTATTATTTGAAAGCCCTAAATAATTATTTGCACAAAAATTAAGCACTTTTTTATTTTGTACCGTAATAATAGATTGTTGCTCTGACTCAATTTTTCTCTCACTTTTATAAAGACCATCTTTTTTTATTTGTTGTAATTCAGATTTTAAAATATCTTTATTTGTATACATAAGCTACCTCTTACTTTTATAGTAATTTTTTATTTTAGGTATTAAATATTTATCAAAAGCACGATTAAAATTATATTGAGGGGCCCAACCCCAATCATCATTAGCAGCTTTTTGATTTAAATGTGATGGCCAACTATCAATTAATTTTTGTCTTTGAGGATTAATATTATAGTCTAATTTAAATGATGGAAAATATGATATTATTTTTTTATAAATATCATTAACAGTAGGTGTAAATGCTTGAATATGATATACATCTTTTGATAAAGATTTTTTATTTACATCCATTATTGACATAATTGCAGCAATAGCATCTGGCATCACCATAAAAGGTATGCAAGAATTGGCATTTACAAAGCACGTATAATTTTGATTTTGACTTGCTTTATGAATCATTTCTGGGGCATAATCACTAGTTCCCCCCTGTGGTAGTGTGGTTGCACTAATAATTCCAGAGAATCGAATTGATCTAAAATCTAAATTATTGATTGATTCAGCATAGTGACTAAAGTATGTACCTAATTTTTCACAATATAATTTATTACATCCATACATATTATTAGGGTTACAGAATTGATCCTCAGTAATATTTGAATTATTTTTTTCGTTTACACAATATACCGCAATTGAGCTTGCAAAGAAAAATTTGATTAGCTGATTTGATTCTTGAATTGATGACATTAAATTCAAAAAACCATCTACATTGATTTGATGGGAAAGGAAGGGGATAGACTCTGCTTTTGTACTTAGTATTGCTGCTAAATGATATACTTCTGTAATTTTATTTTCTGCAAATATTTTCTTAATTAAATCCTTATCTTTTATATCTCCTATATATACTTCATGCAGATA
>JAAZYZ010000022.1 GCA_014239355.1 Fidelibacterota bacterium | reverse complement strand
CTGCATTTTGTAAATCTATTTCTATTTGAGCATATACCTCTTCTTTCGGAACTCTAACAAGAGTTCCAGAATCTCCAGCAGTTAACCTTGCTTCCGTAAATAAAGGAACATCTCCAAAGAATTTAACTAATTGAAAATAATAATATGCTCTTAAAAAATAAACTTCTGCATATAAAGCTTC
The DNA here is from genome assembly GCA_014239355.1 of Fidelibacterota bacterium. Next base: position 6,994 of record JAAZYZ010000022.1, on the reverse strand, counting down.
TTTACTATCGAAATCTATATTAGATTTATTTTCTTCCATATAATTAGCTCTATTAACACCTTCATATAACCATCTCCATATGCTTGTTAAGTTGTCATTATTTGGATAGTGAGTGTAATCGTCTATTTGCTGTAATCCAATTACATCTGTTGCACTCTCACCTCCACAAAGTGAATTATCTGTAGCAATATCGCCAATTAGAACATTTAGATATAACCACTGTAATGGATCATATGTGCCAACTAGTGCTGCTTCGTAATCAGACTCCGCCTGAAAGTAAACTTCAGCAGTAATTTGATATCCTTCAATAGCTTCATAATCTACGTGATCAGTACATCTACTTAAAAGAAAAGTAACACACATTAATAGTAAAATTCTATTTAAATTTTTCATAATCTTTTAATTTAAAATTTAATATTTAATCCTAGTGACCATATTCTTGGCTGAGGATATGTTCCATAATCAATTCCTGTATTAAGAACACCTCCTGCAGAAATTTCAGGATCATATCCTGAATAATTAGTTAGCGTTAAAGCATTCTTAACTTGGAAATAAGCCCTTACATCATCAAAACCTAATACATCAACAACATCTTCAGGTAAATTATATCCTAACTGAATATTCTTTATTCTCAAATAACTTCCATCCTCAACATATCTGTCAGAAGCTCTTCTATTATTATTTGAATCTACAAATGTAACTCTTGGTTCATTAAAACTAGTTCCTGGTCCTGTCCATCTATTTAGTGTAGAAGCAAATCTATTTGTATAGTTTAGGTTTCTTTCATAAGCTCGATAAATATCATTTCCAACAGAAGCATAAGTAAATACACTTAAGTCAAAGGAATTATATGCTAAATTTAAGTTCCATCCTACTGTAAAATCAGGAAATGGATCTCCAATTTTAGTTCTATCTTCATCATTTACAACCCCATCACTATTTACATCGACAAATCTAATATCTCCTGGTACAGCGCCATTTTGTATAGCATGATTATTGATCTCTTCTTGAGATTGAAAAATGCCATCGGTAGCATATCCATAAAAATATCCTGGAGAATAGCCTTCTTCAAATCTAACAATAGGAGTGTAAGGAATACCATAGCCGGCACCCCATATGTATTTATCTCCGTTGTTTATTGCCACAACCGTATTCTCAGCAGTTGTAAAATTTAAATTTGATGTAATAGCTAAAGCCCCAATAGATGTATTTAATGAAATTGCAGCATCAATACCCTTACTCTCTGTCTTTCCAATATTTGTTGTTGGAAAAGATGGAGTTCCTAGATACAATGATAAGTTAGGACTAAATAACAAATCATCAACTGTCTTATTAAAATAGTCAAGAGAAATAGAAACCTTATTATTAAAAATTCTGGTATCTAATCCAATGTTTACTTGAACCTGATTTTCCCAAGAAACATCATCATTAGGAATAGATCCTAATGAAGAACCATTAACAATACTTCCATTAAACACATAGCTTGGAAAAGTTGAAATTAGTGAGAATTGGGGGCTTATATTGTCATTCCCTAATGATCCATAACTTGCTCTAAATTTTAAGTAATCAAGAGGAACAGAATCAAAGAAATCTTCTTTAGAGATTACCCAACCGAATGATGCTGAAGGGAAAAATCCAAATTTATTGTTTTTACCAAAAGAAGTTGAACCGTCCATTCTTCCAGTAAATGATGCGTAATACTTTTCATTATAATCATATAATATTCTGCCAAAATATGAAAGATTTCTACTTACATATTGCCATGAACCAGATGTTTGTTGTGTAGCATTTCCTGTAGCTGCACTAACATCAGCATAATCCCATGAATTAAATGGTACATCTTCATTTGAAGCACTGATGCTACTTCCCTTATTTTCACCAATAGAAAAACCTAAAACTGTTTGAAAATTATGATTTTCATTAATAGTAAAATCATAGTTTCCATACAATTCATATGTGTAATTAAAGTAATTTGTATAATTCTCTCCAACTCTATTATGAGTAGATGTTATATTGCCTTCTCCATCAATAGTTACTATAGGAGTTAAATCAGAATTTGCATTAGTTTGATTGTGTCCAGATCCATAATATTGAAATGGAACAAAATATTTGTTGTAAATATCAACATATGTATAACCAAGTCTTGATGTGATTTTTAGATTATCCATAAAATTATGTTGCAGCTCAATTTTACCAGATATTTTATCTGTTTTACCTTTATTATGAGTATTGTCAATTTGAGTTAAAGGATTAATTATTTCCTGTGTAATAGTTTCACTAATTCCAAATTGATCATTTTCATATGGATTAACAGTAGGGTCAAAATTTAAAGCATTTGATAAAACACTAGTAATTCCATTTTCAGAAAGACTTTTTCCCTTGATGTTAGCATAGTTAGTATTAACTATTAACTTTGTTTTAGAAGTTAAATCCGTATCAATATTAGTGGTAAAATTAGTTCTTTTAAAGAAAGATTTATCTCCTCCTGCCACCACACCATCTTGACCTAAATAAGCAGCGGAAACGTAGTAAGATGTATTTTCACTACCTCCAGAGGCTGTAATAGAATGATTGACAATTGGCGCATCAACAATCACTTCTTCCTGCCAGTTGGTTCCTGCTCCATAAGAAGAAATATTTGGAAAAATTATTCCTTCTCCACCAGCAACACTTGCCTCATTTAGGATAGCTGCATATTCAGTAGCATTTAAAACATCAATAGTTTTAATAACCTCTTGAGTTCCTATAGAAGTATTAAACGAAAAAGAAGTTTTAGTATTTCTTTTTCCAGATTTAGTAGTTATAACAATCACACCACTTCCGCCTTTAACGCCATAAATTGAAGCAAGAGCAGCATCTTTTAATATATTAACAGACTTAATATCATTAGGGTTTAATGAATTTAAATCATCTATTACAGCAGAAACACCATCAATAATAACAAGTGGATCATTGCCAGCATATGAAGTAATACCTCTAATAAGAACAGTAGGCTTTGAGCCTGGTGAACCACTAGAAATAATATTAATTCCGGATGCTTGACCTTGCAAAGCATCCTCAACTCTAACAGGTGAAGATGTTTCTATTGCAGCACTATTTACTGTAGATACAGCTCCAGATATATCACTTAATTTTTGAGAACCATATCCAATTACAACCACTTCATCCAACTCGTCTAAATCTCTCTCCATGGATACAGAAATATTTTCAAAATCTAAGACATCTTCAGATGAAATTTTTAGGTTTAAAGTTTTATAACCTAAGTAGCTAAATATCAAAGTTGAGCCAGATTCAAAATTAGAAATGTTGAAGTTACCGTCAAAATCAGAAACATCCCCTTGGTTTTGACCTTGAACGATGATATTAACACCAGAAAGTGGCACATCATTATCATCTGTTACTATCCCACTAATTGATTGAGATTGCATATTGAAAGCAAATGCAAACATCAATAAAAAAGTAGAAAGATTCCTTAAAATTATTGTTTTCATAATATTTATTGAATTAAAAGGTTAAACTTAGCCTATTTGGATCGATAGAACAAGATAAAAAACCTATACAATTGTATAAAATGAAAAAAATTAATAATCAATTATTAATAAATACTCATATTATAGAGTTAAATCAATTAATTTTAGACTAACACACATGATGATAAGGAGTAAAAAATTAATTATAATATTTAAAATGTATAGTTAATGTATAGTAAGAATTAAGATTATTAATATAATTTATAGAGTAAGCAAGTAATCTGTAAGTCGCTGATTATGTGATAAATTTATCTTTTTTCTGAGCCTATATCGTTTAATTTCGACACTACTTAATGAGATATTAAGTAAAGGTGCTATCTCTTTTGATGAAAGGTTAAGCCTAAGGTATGCGCATAATCTTAAATCATTATTCGTTAAGCCTGAGTGTATTTTTTTTACTTCTTTTAAAAAATCCTTATCAGCATTATTAAATGCTTGTTCAAAAAATTTCCAATCATCTTTACTATTTAAATTTCTATCTATAAGCTTTATCACAGATGAAATGTTTTGCATTGAATCAATATTTTTAAGATCTTTTTTAAGTTTACTCAAAAACTGGTTCTTTTTAATCATACTCATTGTAGAAATAGCCAACTCCCTATTCTTTCCTTCAATGTCTTGTTGAAGTTTTTCATTTTTAATTGACATCAAAGCCTGTTTCTTTTCTATTTCTTTTAATTCAAGTTTGTTTTGATTCATTCTAATCATTTTTTCCTCTTTTCTTCTATAGAAATTAATATAATATCTATTTATTAAAAAAATGAAAATTACAATTATTAAAACATAACTAATAATCATAAAGTTAGATATATACCAAGGCCTTTCAATTGAAAATTTGATTGACTTTAGATCATTCTTTGAAAATACATTTCCAATTTTAGATCTTACCTTAAATTCATATTCTCCATATCTAAGATTACTAAAAGTAATATTTGACTTCTCATTAAAACTACTCCAACCATTTGTATATCCATCTAGAAGAAATTGATATTCAACCTTTTGAAATTTTTGAAAATTTCGGGAGTTATAATAAAAACTAATATTATTTATTTTGTGATTAAATTCAAAATCTTTATTAAAATCAATTGAAATAGGAGATTCATTTATTTTATTGATGTCTATTTTCTCATATTGAATTGCGGGTGGATATACAAAATATTTTTCTAAATCAAATAAGACATATCCGTTATTAGTCCCTATTATATACTCATCATTTTGAATTTTAGAAATATTTTCAAATACTGTTTTTCTTAATTTTTCAGGGAATAGAACTGTAGATATTATTCTTTCATTTGACATTAAATCTTTTGATAAATAGTGTAAATAGTTTTCAGAAAACATCCAGAGTTTTTTATTATTGTCATTTATAATGATTCCATTAATTAATTCTTTATTAGACAAATTGGAAAGAAGACTGTCTTTTTCAAAAGCATCTTTCTCAGTATTATATTTATAAAAGCCTGCATCGTAATTATAATATATTTCATTATCAAATTTTGCCAAACTTGCATTCCCTCCAATTGCAACAGATGTATCAATTTTGAATTCTTTTAAATCAAAGAAATCAGGACTTAATGAAAGGTTATAAACACCTTTATATCCATGACTAACCAAAATTTTTCCATTTTTAGAAATTTCAAATAATCTTGAAGAAATGTCAAAACCTTTTATTTTATTTCTAATTAGCCATTGATTGTTTTTCTTATAAAGAATATTAAAACCAAGATATCCTCCTTCCAAAATTAAATTAGAAGATTTTGGAATTTTTCTAAAAGTCCAAGTACCAGATGTTTCAGGAATTTTAGTTGCTATTCCATTTTTAAGAATAAAAGACCCATTATTATGTCCACAAAATAATTCTCCATTAATTTCAGTTAAGCTCCAAACCTGCCCACTAGTATTTTGAATTAATTTAAATGAATCAGTTGATTTATGTTTTTTAAAAAAGAGTCCTTGATTAGTGCCAACATACAAAAAATCATTATGAAGCTTTGAAGAATATACTGTTCCTAAAACACCATCATTATCATTATAAATTTTAAAAGGAGACTTCCTGTTAATTAATGAAATACCATTATCAAGACCCAGCCAAATATTATTATCTAAATCCTCATAAAGGGATAGGACAGTATTGTTAATAATACCTTGAGACTTATTTAAACTTCTTAATAATTTCCCTTTGTCATTAAACAACATCAAACCCTTTCCAACTGTACCAATAGCGAATCCCCCATCTTTTAATCTAATAGCCTTAAAAACTTTAGTCTCATTGACTTGGGGTTTAGAAATTGATGGGGATAATGAAATTAAGTTTCCATTTGGAAGCAATTCAAAAAAACCCATATCATCAGTTATAATCAATAAGCTTCTCTCATTTTTAAAAACATTAAGTATATGAGGATATTGGTTTCTATTTCTAAGCCTTGAATCATTTGAAACTAACACCTCTTTACCATTTTCCAGTGTATAAAGGCCTGAATTGAGAGTAAAATATATTCTTTTATCTACAATAAATGAACTAAAAATATCTTGAGATGGAGAAAAAACCTTAATCTCGTTAGATAATTCATTATACATTACGAGACGAGATAAAGATTGAAAAATCAACCAATCATCGTAATGTAAAATATTCCAAAATTCTTCATCATTATGAACAATTAACTCTAAAGAATTAACTAAAGAAGTAAAATAATATTTCCCATCTAATCTTTTTTCCCAATAACCAAAATCTTCATATAAACCGGCATACACCCTGTTTTTAATAGCCTTAACTGAACGAACAATAGATCCATTAGGGGAATTATAAATGGTCCAACGTGAGCCATTAAATTTTAAAAGACCATTATTGTTTGCAAAAAAAACATCCTTTTCTTCTGACTGCGTAATGTCCCAGTTTTGATTAGCAGCATTATATTCGTCTGGAGAATATGATTGTATAGGTGGTAATAGTTGTGCTTGTATACTAAGCGTAATAAAAAAAAGAAAAATAGATTTTTTCAAAATGACTGATAATTAGATAGTTGTGTATTTATTACATGCTAAAGGTCATTAAATTAAGTATAAATTTTGAAAAATACCACTATTAAAGTGTATAGTTAGTCAAATAAAGTGTATAGTTATTCAAAGTCTGTTACAACCCCCTTATTCAAAGCTTTAACTGCAATCTTTACACCTACAAAGGGAAGGCCTGATTCAGTGTCAGAAACATTGCCAGTAATATTTTGTATTCTTTCTTTTTTTAATCCGGCAGTATTTCCAATAATCATAGTATTAATAAATTTTGATAAATTCAAAGAATTATTCTAAATTGTAATTTCATCTTCTTTTTATTTCAAAAAAAGAAAATAATACTAATTTTAAAAAAAGAAAATAATACTAACTAAATAAATTAAACATGAAAAAAATTACTCAGAATTTTATTAATATAAAAGTATGGCAAAGCATAATGGTTGCTTTCGTATTTT
>JAAZYZ010000021.1 GCA_014239355.1 Fidelibacterota bacterium | reverse complement strand
TTTCTTTCTGCATTAATATTAATAATACCATCATCTACTGTAATATTTATAGCACTTTTATCAATACCAGGCATCTCTAATGATAAGAAATAAGATTTTTCATTACCATTAATTAAAACGTTTGGTTTTTGATGCATATAGGTATCATCAATTACATTATTAAAATAATTATCAAAATTATCTAATATGTCAAATATACCATTATTTGGTTTCCAGTTTATTAATTTCATTTTTTCTCCTTTGTTTTGAATTAATAAATAATAACTACCAAAAAATATGCAAAACTGATACCAATGATAAATTTAATATAAATGTAGGCAATTATGTCATTAGATATATGACATTATGTCTTTTTTTATAGTTTTATCTGACGATATTTCGGGTTTGAGGATTTTTTATATATAATTAAGGTGTTACCTATAATGGATATTTTTGTACTTTTTGTTCGCTTTACTATATTATTAGATATGGTATTTTTTGAATCTTTATTTTTTTGAAATTTAATTTTTATTAACTCGTGAGTCTCAAGTATCTCTAATATAGACTGCACCACCCCATCAGTTAATCCGTCCTTACCAATATTTACAGATGGCTTTAGATGGTGCGCAAGAGCTTTTAATTTTTTAATGTGAGATATATTCATATTTTTAAATCAAATTTAATTAGTGTAAATATATTAAATATAAATTAAGATTTTATTAAATTTTACTTTATTTTATGAATATTCATTTTTATAAAAAACAGGAGTTAAGATGTCTAGAAAGAAAATAAGTTTAATTGGTGGTGTTCAAATAGGTGGAAATCTTGCATTATTATGCGCACAAAAAGAGCTAGGTGATGTAGTGATTTATGATATAGCAAATGCAGAAGGCATGATTAAAGGTAAGGCTTTGGATATATCTCAATTAACCCCCTTAGATGGTTATGATAGTAGTATTATCGGTTCTTCAAATCCTGAAGATATAAAAGGTTCAGATGTTGTGATTATTACTGCTGGAATACCAAGAAAACCAGGAATGAATAGAGAAGATCTTCTTGATATAAATATCAAAATAATAACAGATGTAGCAAATAATGTAAAAAAATATGCACCCGATGCTTTTGTTATCGTTTTATCTAACCCACTAGATGCTATAGTTTATTCATTCTATAAAGTATCTGGGTTTGCAAAAAATAAAGTTATAGGCATGGCTGGAGTTCTAGATAGCACAAGATTTAAAACTTTTCTTGCGATGGAAACAGGATATTCAACTCAAGATATACAGTGTATGGTCTTAGGAGGGCACGGAGATACTATGGTCCCTATAACTAGATTAGCAACTATAGGAGGCATCCCTGCGGAAGAATTAATATCTAAAGAACGTTTAGATGCAATAGTAGAAAGAACACGTTTTGGCGGTGGCGAACTTGTTAAATTGTTTGGGAACGGTTCAGCTTACTATGCTCCAGCTGGCTCTGCTATAGAAATGGCAGAATCATACCTTAAAGACAAAAAAAGAGTTTTACCTTGTGCAGCTTTGTGTGAAGGTGAATTTGGTGTAAATGGGTATTTTATTGGTGTTCCTACAGTAATTGGGGCTAATGGTATTGAAAAAATACTAGAGTTTGAATTGAAAGATGAAGAAAAAGCTGAACTTCAAAACACCTTAGATGCCGTCAAAAAAACAGTGGAAGAAACTAAACTTTAAGGGGAATACATGTTAAATCAGATAAATGAAATTTTTGGATATCTTGTAGAGTTTTTAGCTCCAATACTATTTATGGAAATAAATGAATTTCCATTAATTGTTCTAATATTATTATTTGGATCACTAACATTTACACTGTATTTTAAATTTATTAATGTTCGAGGTTTCGCTCATTCTATTGATATTATTAAAGGAAAATACGACAATCCTAGAGACACAGGGCAAATTAGCCATTTTCAAGCATTAACCTCTGCCCTATCTGCCACTATTGGCCTTGGAAATATTGCAGGTGTTGCTGTAGCTGTATCTTTAGGTGGACCTGGCGCTGTATTTTGGATGGTTTTTATTGCATTTTTTAGTATGTCAGCCAAATTTGTTTCAGCAACACTAGGTCAATTGTATAGAAAAATCAATAACGATGGATCTATTAGTGGTGGACCTATGTATTATTTGAGTTATGGACTTAAAGAAAAAGGTAAATATTTTGGTATTTTTGGTAAAATATTAGCTGCCATGTATGCTATCTTTATTATTGGCGGGGCATTTGGTGGTGGAAATATGTTCCAAGCCAACCAATCTTATGAACTTTTTGGAAAATTAATTGGAATACCTGATTATTTGTATGGGTTAATTTTAGCTGCTCTTGTTGGTGTAGTAATTGTAGGTGGTATTAAAAGAATTGGCGAAACAACAGAAAAAATAGTTCCATTAATGGTAGTTCTTTATGTAGGAGCCTCTTTATTTGTAATATTAACAAATATAGAAAAACTTCCTCATGTTCTTTCTTCAATGTTTAATCAAGCATTTGTTCCAGATGCAGCTTATGGTGGTTTCATAGGGGCTCTAGTTACAGGCGTGAAACGTGCTGTCTTTAGTAATGAAGGTGGAGTAGGCTCTGCTTCCATTGCCCATTCTGCAGCAAAAACTGATGAACCTGTTAGAGAAGGTATAGTAGCCATGATTGGACCTTTCATAGATACAATAGTTGTATGCTTTATGACAGCTTCAGTAATATTAATTACAGCAGAATCAAATCCATTATATAAAGTTGGTGGAGGAATAAATGGAGCAGAATTAACATCAGCCGCTTTTGGAACAACTATATCATGGTTTCCTTATATTTTATCAATTGTAGTATTCTTATTTTCATTTAGCACAATGATTTCCTGGTACTATTATGGTGATAAAGGTTGGAAATATTTATTTGGATCTTCATCAATCAAAGTTTATCAAGGAATGTACTTAGGTGCTGTTGTTTTAGGTTCTGTAGCCTCCCTTGGAAATGTGATTGATTTTTCTGATATGATGATTTTATCTTGTGGATTTCCAAATATAATAGGATGTCTATTTCTTCTACCTATGTTAAAAGGGAAACTTAATGAATATTGGGGAAAATATAATAACGGAGAATTTAAAGTTTATAAATAAATGCAAGATTTCTCTGAACATTTAAATTTCACTAAAGAATTAGCATTTGATTCGGGAAAAATATTATCAAAACATTTTGGTAACATTTCTTCAATCAATAAGAAATCAACATCAATAGATCTTGTTACAAATGCTGATATAGAATCAGAAAGATTAATTATTGATTCTATACAAAAAAAATTCCCAAATCATAACATAATTGCTGAAGAAAGTGATATAAAAGAATCTGACAGTGATTTTAAGTGGATAATAGACCCTCTTGATGGAACAACTAATTTTGTACATAACTTACCTATATTTGCTGTTTCTATAGGTTTACAGTACAAAAATGAAACAATACTAGGATTAGTTTATAATCCAGCGGCAGATAAAATGTTTTTTGCTAGTAGAAAAAAAGGTGCATACTTAAATGAGAAAAGTATCTCAGTATCTTCAAGTAATACTTTAAGTGATTCTCTTATAGTTACAGGTTTTCCATATTTACAAGATAAAAAATGGGATGATTCTTTTGCTATTTTTAAAGACTTCTACTCAAAAAGTCAAGGGGTTAGAAGGTTAGGCGCTGCTGCTTTAGACCTATGTTTTGTAGCAATGGGAAGATTTGAGGTGTTCTATGAATTCAACTTAAAGCCATGGGATATTTGTGCTGGAGCTATAATCGCAGAAGAGTCCGGCGCTAAAGTGACTGATTGGGATGGATCCGAATATCCATCATCAGGCAAAAGAATTATTGCTTCAAATGGACATGTTCATAAGGAAGCTTTAAATGTGTTAACAGAAAATAATTTGGATTTTTTTTAAAAACCCCTATTAAGATTGCATTATTTTTTCAAGAGAATCAAAGTACGCATTCTTTAATTTATCTTTACTTAAATTAATTGAGCTGTTAATTTTTAAACTGCCTAAATCATTAACCTTTCCTATAGTTTGAGTATAAATATTTAGCTCTTGAGCTTTTTGAACTAAAGAATGTAAATTTTCTTCATCAACAGTAACTATAATAACGCTCTGACATTCTCCAAATAACAACTCATCAGAACGTAATTTTCTAGTCAAATTAATTTCTGCACCTACAGTCTTATTAGAAAAAAGTAAAGACTCTGCAATATTAACTGCTAAACCTCCATCAGATAAATCGTGAGCAGACTTTATCAAACCAGTTCTAATACCATACAAACATAATTGCTGAACATCTAATTCTGCTTTTATATCAAAATTATGTATAGGACCTTTAATTTGATTGTGTATACTCTTTAAATATTCAGATCCACCTAAAGTGGGATTTAAAGCACCTAAACAAACAATAAAATCTCCTGTATTCTTATATGAAATTGATGTAGAATGAGAAACATCCTCTAATAGACCTACCATACCAATCACAGGGCTTGGATATACTGCACCTTCAGTATTCTCATTATAAAAACTAACATTACCTCCAGTTACTGGAGTATCTAAAGCTCTACACATCTCCCCCATACCAAGAACAGCCTCTCTAAATTGCCAATAAATTTCTGGATCCTGAGGATTTCCAAAATTTAAACAATTTGTAATTGCTAAAGGTTCTCCACCTGCACAAACTACGTTTCTAGCTGCTTCTGCAACAGCTATCATTCCACCTTTCTTAGGGTCTAAATAAACATACCTTCCATTACAATCTGTACTTACAGCTAAACCTTTTTCAGTATCTTTAATTCTTACAATACCAGCACTTTGACCTGGACCAGCTACAGTATTAGTTCGAACAGTCGAATCATATTGGTTATATACATAACTTTTATTCGTAATATTTGGTGATGACAATAGTTGAATCAAGTTGTCGTTAAAATTATCATTTAAAGTGATATCTTCTAAATTTAAAGAATTTACTTCCTTGAAATAATCAGGCTCTTTATAGGGCATATCATACTGCGGAGCACCCCCTCCTAGAACCAAAGAATCTACAGGTATTTCAGCAACTAGTTTCTTTTTAGAAAAAACCTCAAAATTACCAGTGTTTGTAACTACCCCAACTTCAGCACAAAGAAGATCCCATTTTTCATATATAGCATTTAACTCTTTTCCGTAACCTTTTTTAATAACAACAAGCATCCTTTCCTGAGACTCTGAAAGCAATATCTCGTAAGCATTCATACCTTCTTCTCTTAAAGGAACTTTATCAAGGTCCATCTTAATTCCTGCCTTACCTTTTGCTGACATTTCTGAACTCGAACAAGTAATCCCTGCCGCTCCCATATCTTGAACCCCTACTAACCAATCCTGCTTACACATCTCTAAAGTTGCTTCTAATAAAAGTTTTTCTGTAAAAGGATCACCTACTTGGACATTTGACTTTTTAGATTCTGACTCTTCAGTTAATTCATCAGAAGCAAATGTAGCTCCATGAATCCCATCTCGGCCAGTTTTTGCACCGACTATAAATACAGGATTACCTTTTCCTTCTGCTATTGCACTTGCGGTAAATCTAGTATCAACAATACCTAACGAAAAGGCGTTAACTAAGGGATTTCCAGAATAAGTATCTTCTATCACAACCTCACCACCAAGAGTTGGTATACCCAAACAATTAGAATAGTCACCAATACCTTTAACAACATGTTCCAATAAAAATCTATTTCTACTATTTGATAGAGAACCAAATCTAAGAGAATTCATAGATACAATTGGTCTAGCACCCATAGTAAATATATCTCTCATAATTCCACCAACCCCAGTAGCCGCACCTTGATATGGCTCCACTGCTGAAGGATGGTTATGAGATTCAATCTTAAATGCAGTCGCTAAATTGTCTCCTAAATCAACTAAACCTGCATTTTCTTCTCCTGCATCAACTAATAATTTACTACCAGACCTAGGTAATGTTTTTAACATTTTAATTGAGCTTTTATAAGAACAGTGTTCGCTCCACATAACAGAAAATATTCCAAGCTCAACATAATTAGGTTCTCGACCTAAAATATCTTTTATATAAGAATATTCACTATCACTTATTCCATGTTCTTTTATTATTTTATTATCTATTTTAGGATACTCTATATCCAAACCCATATCAAACCCTTTCAAGTTTAGCTGTGAAATGCCTTAAAGTTCTACTTTCATAAATTATTTTAAGTCCATTTATTTTATGACATTTATGCTTTATTGATTTCATTACTTCTATAACATAATCAATATGACTTTGAGTATATGTTCTTCTTGGAATAGCTAATCTTACTAATTCATGGTTAGCATAAAAAGGTTGCCCATTCTCATCTTTTCCTCCAAACATTAAACTACCGATTTCAGAAGTCCTAATTCCACCTTCTATATAAAGTTCACATGCTAGCGCCTGCCCAGGAAATTCTTCAACTGATATATGAGGAAGAAATTTTTGAGCATCTATATATATCGCATGACCTCCAGGGGGATTAATTATTGGAATACCCAATTTATTTAAATTTTCACCTAAATATTTTGTTGACTCTATCCTATACTGAAGATAATCCTCATCAACAACTTCTTTTAAACCATAAGCTACCGCCTCTAAATCTCTACCAGATAAACCTCCATAAGTAGGAAAACCTTCTGTAAGTATCAATAAATCTTTCTTCTTTTTCGCTAAATTATCATCATTAGTACACAAAAATCCTCCAATATTGGCAATTGCATCTTTTTTAGCACTTACTGTGCACCCATCTGCATAAGAAAATATTTCTTTAACAATATCTTCAATATTTTTATCAGAATAACCTACTTCATTTAATTTTATAAAATATGCATTTTCAGCGAATCTACAAGCATCAAGATAAAAAGGTATATTATATTCTTTAGCGACCAATGAAACAGCTTTGATATTTTCCATTGAAACTGGTTGACCTCCACCAGTATTATTTGTGATTGTAAGCATAATCAAAGGTATATTAGATGGATCTTTATCAACTATAAATTGCTTCAGCTTTTCGATATCCATATTCCCTTTAAAAGGGAAAGGACTATTAAAATCACAAGATTCAGAACATACTAAGTCTACAGGTTTTGCCCCTATTTCCAACACATTTGCTCGCGTAGTATCAAAATGATTGTTATTTGGTATATAATCACCTTTCTTTGCTATAGTTGAAAATAGAATCCTTTCAGCAGCTCTTCCTTGATGAGTAGGAATAATATTTTTAAAACCCATTAAATCTTTAACTGTTTTTTCAAAAAAGATAAAACTATTACTGCCAGCATAAGATTCATCACCAAGCATAACCCCTGCCCATTGCTGACTACTCATAGCACCCGTCCCGGAATCGGTTAACAAATCTATGATCACATCCTTAGCCTTTACTAAAAATAAATTGTTATGTGCAGCACTTAGGATACGCTTCCTATCAGAGCTAGTATTTAATTTTATAGGTTCAACAGATTTAATTCTAAATGGTTCAATAATCGTTTTCAATCAACTCTCTCACTTTCAAAATAATGTCAAATCACTATCTGTATCATTTTTTACGTTATTTTCTACAGAAATATCACTATTAGTTTCGTTATTAACAATGTCTTGCTCAACATGCTCAATCTCTCCATCCAAAAACACAAACCCACTCATTCTTAAAAATGAGGGCACTTTATTTCCAGATGCTTTCCATCCTTTTATATCAATAAATTCAGATATTTTTATATCTTTTTCTTTTTTATCGCCATTTTTTAATTTATACTTAAAACTTAAAGATGGATTTATATTAACAGTCGCCTTAATAAATTTAGAACCTCTCGAATCATCTATGAAAGAGAATAATCTATCCGCTTGATTTGTTTCTATTTTAAATCTTTTTAAATAATAAGATTTTTTATTGCCTATATAGTGTAAACAAGAAATAATATCATTATTAAATTTTGAAAAAATCTCTATGTCAGATGAATTAAATCTTCTATTTAAATCCAAAGAAGCAATTTCATATTCACCTGTTTTATAAATAACCAACACCTTATCATTCACCTCAAACCGACCTAGCAAGAGTCCTCTTTCATCAAAATTTAATTTACCAATATTTTCTTCAAACCAAACTTTTTTACCACCAAAAGTTGAGCTCCCTAATTCAGATTGAACTATCTTTCGTACTGGATACTTAGTTAAAATATTACCCTTAGATAACCGACTCTTAATCATAATGTTGTTAAAATTATACTCAAACTCTTTTTTCTTAGCTGTAGATTTAAAATGAAGATTAATTTTAATAGTCTCAGATTCACTATTTGGATTACCTGTAATATATAATATTTTAGCCTCTTCAACATTTTTAGATATAGGATATTCTTTGTCTTTAAGAATTGATTCAATTGAAAATCTTTTAATGTATGATTTACCATCTTTTTTATTAAGATACGCTACATTATATATCATGTGACGATCATTCTTTTTCCATAAACCTGCGTAAATAATGTTTTTACCTAAAAATTTCTTATCACCAACCTTTGTTACTAAGTAAGTCCCATCTTGCCTAAATGCTATAATATCATCAAATTCAGAACACTCACATAGAAAGTCACTCCCCTTAAGTGAAAACCCAAAAAAACCTTCTTGATAATTAATAAATAATTTTTTATTTGTTAAAGCTGCTTGTTTAATTTTAATTGTATCAAATTTTTCAATTTTAGTTTTTCTCTCTTTATCTTCACCATATTTATCTAATATCATATCAAAAAATCTGATTGAATACTATATGATATAGTTAATATTATTAACTACCTCATCTAAATCACTTTCAAGCCTTAATAATTTTTCTTGAGTTTTCTTAATATCATATTTAGATATCTTTTTTATTTTCAGATCTGTTAAGTGAATGATATCATCATTTGTTACCTCACGCTTTAGCCTTCCATCAAAAGGAAGTAACGCTTTTCTAATAATTTCTAAAGCTAACTCCCAAGAGTTCGCATCTTCAATTAATCTATAAATTTTATTTTCAATAAATATTTTTTCAAGACTTAAAAGATGCCATTTCTGCTCTAAATCTTCTTTATCTAACTCTAGTTCCCTATTAAGTAAGGCTTTTGTTTGATTAACTGAATCAATCAGAACATCATTAATATTAGAAAATACAGGTTTATTATTTTTAATTACACAGCAATTTGGAGATGTTGAAATTTCACATTGAGTAAACAGATAAAGAGCGTCAATAGTTTTATTAGGAGAAATTCCTTTTGGTAAATTAATCGTAATATCTACTTCTTCAGCTGTATTGTCTTCAATATTTTTAATTTTTATTTTTCCGTTATCATTCGCTTTAATAATGGAATCAATAAGTGAACCAGTATTAACTGAGTATGGGACACTTCTAATAATAATCTGATCTTTACCAGAAACCTCTATATCACTTCTAATTCTAACTTTACCACCCTTTTGTCCTTTTTTGTATTGCTCAACATCAATTAAACCTCCATTAGAAAAATCAGGGAAAATTTTAAAACTTTTATTATTTAATATTGAAATTGAAGCCTTTATTAATTCTTTAAAATTATGTGGCAAAATTTTTGTTGACAACCCAACAGCAATACCTTCAACACCATTAAGTAATAATAAAGGAAATTTCATAGGCAAAGCAATAGGCTCTCTATTCCTACCATCATACGAATCTTGAAATTCAGTTAAACGCTTGTTAAAGGAAACATCAATAGCAAAATCTGATAATTTAGCCTCTATATATCTAGGAGCAGCTGCCTTATCACCTGTTCTTATATCTCCAAAATTTCCCTGAGTTTCAATTAGCATGCTTCTGTTCGTAAGATTCACCAATGCATCACCAATAGATGCATCACCATGTGGATGATATTTCATAGAGTGTCCTATAATGTTTGCAACTTTATGAAAACGATTATCATGCATTTCAAACATAGAATGTAATATTCTTCTTTGAACAGGTTTGAGACCATCCTCTTGTTTGGGCACAGCTCTTTCAAGAATCACATATGAAGCGTAATCTAGAAACCAATCTTCATAAAATTTATCTAAATATTTCATCTGATCACTCATTGTTACTATCTATCTCTTCATGTTTTAAATTATCAATTATAAAATCTTGTCGTGCTTGTGTGTTTTTGCCCATAAAGTAAGAAACAGCATCATTAATATCTTTATCCTGATCAATAATTATGGGTTCTAATTTGATATTTTCACTAATAAAAGCCTTAAATTCATTAGGAGAGATTTCTCCCAAACCTTTAAATCTCGTTATCTCATGATTTTTACCTAATTTATTTTTTGCTTGATACATTTCTTCATCTGAGTAACAATAAATAGTTTCTTTTTTATTTCTAACTCTAAATAATGGTGTCTCTAATATATAAAGATGTCCTTTTTTAATTAATTCTGGAAAAAATTGAATAAAAAATGTAATTAATAACAATCGAATATGCATACCATCAACATCAGCATCAGTCGCAATAACCACCTTATTATATCTTAAATCATCTATACCATTCTCTATATTTAATGCGTGCTGCAAAAGATTAAATTCTTCATTTTCATATACAACTTTCTTTTTCATTCCCAATGTATTTAAAGGTTTTCCTCTTAAACTAAATACCGCCTGAGTATAAACATCTCTAACTTTTGTTATAGAGCCACTAGCTGAGTCTCCCTCAGTAATAAATATTGTTGATTTTAATGAATTAGAAGATTCTTTTTTATCATTATAATGAGATTTGCAATCTCTTAATTTTTTATTATGAAGATTGGCCTTCTTACTTCTTTTGGCTGCTATTTTTCTAATACCAGCTAATTCTTTACGTTCTTTTTCAGATTGAACAATTCTTTGTAAAAGTGCTTCAGCAGTTTCTGGATGCTTATGTAAATAGTTATCTAATTCAATTTTTAAAAATTCATTAAAAGAAACTCTTAATGTAGGGCCTTTAGGACCCAAGTCTAAAGAACCTAGTTTTGTTTTTGTTTGTGATTCAAAAACTGGGTTCTGAACTTTTACACTAATAGAAGCTGTTATAGCACTTCTAATATCAACAACATCCAAATCTTTTTTATAAAAATCTCTTACAGTTTTAGTAAAAGCTTCTTTGAAAGCAGAAAGATGAGTTCCACCCTGAACTGTATTCTGCCCATTAACAAAAGTATAATACTCTTCCCCATACTGATTACTGTGTGTTAAAGCTATCTCAATATCATCATTTTTTAAATGTATGATAGGGTATCGAATTTTATCCTTATTAATTTTTGATTGCAGATGATCTTTTAATCCATTTTCAGAATAAAATTTCTTACCATTATAAAAGATAGATAAACCTGAATTTAAATAAACATAATCATGAATTCTTTCTTCAATATAATTATCATGGAATTTATATTCTCCAAAAATTTGAGAATCAGGTATAAAGGTTATCTCTGTCCCATTTAAAGAAGAATCAGAAACAATCCTAACATCATTTAGTAATTCTCCTCTTGAAAAATCAACCTCTTTTTTTTGTCCCTCTCTAATAGAAAAGACATTAAAAGATTCTGATAAAGCATTAACAGCTTTAGTTCCTACCCCATTCAAACCAATTGATTTTTTAAATGCTTCAGAATCATATTTTCCACCTGTATTAATTTGAGATACACACTCTAAAACTTTACCTAATGGTATCCCCCTACCATAATCTCTGATAGTAACTACTTGATCTTTAATTTTAATATTGATTTTTTTTCCATAACCCATCACATATTCATCAATACTATTATCAATTATTTCTTTTAATAATACATAAATACCATCATCATAAGATCTTCCAGTACCTAACTTACCTATATACATACCAGGACGTTGCCTTATATGTTCTTTCCAATCGAGAGATTGGATTGAACTTTCATCATAAATAGGTTGTTTAGTCATGTGTTAATTATGTGATTTAGGGGTGATAGATAAATAAACTTTATTCAAAATCATGTATCTAATATAATACATTTTAAAATAAATTTAAGAACAGAATTTAAATAAATTTATCTACTATTCCCAGACCAATGAAGCTTTTCTTTCAAAGTGGCCATATAATTATAAAAAGGAAGCACAATTAATTTTGCATTAAATTTTGCTTTACTAATTAAAATTATGTTTTTTTCGATTAAATCAATTCTTAATTGACCATCAATTGTTAATGAAGCATCAATAAAATTATTTGAGAACTTAACCTTAATACTAGAACTAGAGGGCAATATAATTGGCCGTGCTGACAAACTATGAGAGGAAATAGGCGTAACAGTCATAACATCTAAATCAGAATGAACAATAGGACCTCCTGATGATAAAGAATAACCTGTTGAACCTGTAGGAGTGCATATAATGATTCCATCACCTTCGTAATCATTAATATGCTCATCATTATTATAAACGCTAGTTTTTAAAATCCTACCAGAATTACCGTGATCTATAACTGCATCATTAAATGCATAATAGGATATATTTGAATCTCCCTCAATTCTCACCTTTAATAGAATCTTATTTTGAATCGTATAATTATTTTCCTTTAAACAATCTAAAGCCTTATTCAATGTATTCTCAGTAGATTGAGCTAA
The DNA here is from genome assembly GCA_014239355.1 of Fidelibacterota bacterium. Next base: position 9,022 of record JAAZYZ010000021.1, on the reverse strand, counting down.
AAAACCTAAATTACCGATATGGATTCCTAGTATAGGTATAGATTTGTCCGATAATTTTCTAACCGTTGATAAAATAGTCCCATCACCACCAATACTAAATATTAAATCACTACCTTCAATACACTTATCAAAAGTATCAATTGTAATATTTTTATTTACCTTTATTGGCTTAATATGCTTTTCAAACTCATTTGTCAGCATTAACTGAAAGCTTTGATTTGAAAAATTATTATTAAAATAATCAGATATAATATTAATAATTTTGAAAAACTTTTCTTTTCTATAATTTCCAGTACAAGTAATTTTTTTTAATTTCATATTATTCTTCTGAAAATTGTCCATTTTCTTTTTTAACCAATTTAGTCATCCTTTTGTCTGCATCATCTAATTTTTTTCTACATATAAGAGTTAATTTATTTGCCTCTTCATATAAGCTGAGCATCTGATCTAAAGGAGTATCTTCACTTTCTAATTTTAAAAGAATATTTTCTAACTTTTTAATACCCTGCTCAAAGGTTAAATCATTTTTTTCTTCAGACATAACTAACTCTCTTTCTCCATTGTTTTTAAAATTTCTACTCTTAATTTTCCATTATATAATTTAATATCCAATTCATCTTTTATATTAACATTTTCTACATTTGTAACTAAATCACCTTTATCATTATAAACAACAGAATAACCCCTCTTTAAAACATTGTTTGGGTTTAAAGATTTTGAATAAGTTTCAATATGATTTATTTTTTCTGTTTTTAATTTTAAACTAACTTTAATGCTATTAAGAATATTTTTATTTAAAATAGTTAATTTTTCATTTTTAAGATTAATTTGTTTTTTTAATCTAAGATTTGATAATAACAATTCCATTCTAGACAATTTATCATAATGATTAGATAAAACATATCTTCCTTTATGTAACCCATGTCTTTTTTCCATACTTTTCAATTGAGTAATAGCTTTTTCAATTTTATTACTAATAAATGATAAAATTGAATCATAATAAAAATCAATATTCTGAAGACATTGATTAATAGAAGGAGCAATAATTTCTGCCGCAATTGATGGAGTTCCTGCTCTTTTATCTGACACTAAATCTGAAATAGTAGTATCTGTTTCATGACCAATCGCTGAAATTATAGGTATAGTTGATTCATAAATTTTATAAGCTAATTGTTCGTTATTAAAACACCATAAATCTTCTAAAGATCCACCTCCACGAGCTATAATAATAGCATCCACATTAATATCAGCTAAATGAAAATCATCAATTGCTTCTATTAAATCGAAAACAGCTCCATCACCTTGCATTCTACAATCACGAACAACAACTTTAAGATAAGAGCTATTTCTTTGAATAACATCAGATATATCTTTGATTACAGAGCCAGATATAGATGTAATTAAACCTATTTTTTGAGGATATTTAGGTAAAGCCTTCTTATGCTGAGGTTCAAATAATCCTTTATTGAATAAATCCTTTTTTAAAGCTTCAAATTTTGCCCATAAATCACCTTGACCAGCTAAAGACATTTTGTTTGCAAGAAGTTTAAGGGAACCACCTTTTACCCAAAAGGAAGATTTACCCTCTACAAGAACTTTATCTCCAATATTTGGAACAAAATCAGTTAATTTTTTATCATAATAAAACATTGCACAGGGTAAAGTTGCAGACTCATCCTTTATATTAAAATACATATGACCATTAGGATGCTTTGTTAATTGAGAAATTTCACCTTTAACAAGAATGTTAGAAAAGCTAGACTCAACTAAAGTATTGATTTGATTATTTAATTCAGATACAGTAAAGATATATTGATTTGCCATAGTAGACTTTCTTTAAACAAAACCAATTAACTAGAAATTATTTTTTCTTATGTCTATTAGCTCTTAACCGTTTTTTTCGTTTGTGGGTATTCATTTTCTGTTTTTTTCTTTTTTTACCACAAGGCATTAGCTTTTCTCCTTAAAATCCTCTTAAAAGTGATTGATTAACTTCTTTTTTTAAAATTTTTGATACTTTAAATGTAGGGACAAAACGCTCCTTAAGAGAAACTGTTTCATTTGTTGCAGGATTTCTAGCCTCTCTAGCTTTTCTCTTTTTTACAATAAAGCTTCCAAAACCTCTTATGTCTACTCTTTTATTTTGTTTTAACGAAGATCCTATAGAAGTAATTATACCTTCTAAAACTGCCTCAGTTTCAACCTTAGTTAAACCTGTAGCAGAAGAAACTTCATTAACAATGTCTGCTTTTGTCATATTTAATCCTTTAATTTATTTTAATAAAAGATAGCAAATATCTATATATTCTAGTCAAAATTCCAATAAAATTTAATATTTTGTTTTAATTATTAAAATCTGACCAACCTTTATTAAATCATTTTTTAATCTGTTCCATTTTTTAATATCGCTAACCCTAACACCAAATTTATATGAGATTTTACTTAATGAATCACCATACTGTACCTTATAATTAACCGTTCTAATAGAATTAGAATTTATTCTTTCAACATTCTTTGAGGAGGCATGTATAATTAACTTCTTTCCTACATAAATAACATTATCATTTTCTCTTATTCCATTCCATTTTTTTATTTTTTTAATTGAAGTTTTATATCTAGAGGCTATCTCACTCAACGTGTCTCCACTTCTTACTGTATGATAAATTTTTGTAGTATTAGATGTACTTATCAGTGACTTCACATATTCATCATAACCTTGAGTTGGAATTTGCAATTTTTGTCCAGGTTGTAAATATTTTTTTGCGCTAATATTATTCATTGAAGTTATATCTTGAATTTTCACTTTATATTTGGAAGAAATCCTAGATAAATTCTCACCTTTTTTAACTACATGATCTACAATAAGTAAACTTTTAGAAGATTGCTCATTTAAAAGGTGATACAAAGAATCAAAATTATCGTAACTATAATTTTCAGGTAATCTTAATTTATAAAATTTATTTTTGCCTTTAGGTTGTATTATCCCTCGTTTAATCTCTGGATTATATATTTGTAATACTTTAGGGCTAACTTTTGTTATTTCAGATATTTGATTAAAACTTACTTGTTTATCAATATCCTTAATCACCCAATTCATATCAGGATCACTATTAATAGTAAATCCATATTTTTCAGGATTTTTGTTTATTAAAAAAATAGCTAAAATTTTAGGTACATAATTTCTAGTTTGACCTGGAAGCCTACTTAAGTCCCAAAAATTTGTAGAATTAGATCTTTTTATTTCTTTTAATACTCTACTTGCTCCACAATTATATGCAGCAAATGCTAAATACCAATTTTAACCATTTATATCATCAGGATTAACTTTATCAAATATATTTTTCAGATCCTTAAGATATCTTGCGGCTGCATAAGTAGATTTAACAAAGTCTCTTCTTTCATCAATAAACCAATTCTTCTCTAAGCCATACAATTTTCCTGTAGAAGATATAAATTGCCAAGGTCCTAGGGCTTGTGCATACGATAATGCAATAGGATCCAAACCACTTTCAATTACAGATAAATAAAAAACTTCAGGAGGAACTCCCTCCTCTTCAAGAATTGGAAGCATTATTTTTTTAAACTTACTTATACGGTTAAGCCATAGTTGCACACCCTTTTTAGCACCATTACTACTAAAATATTTAACATTTCTATATACCTTACTATTAAATGTTATAGGTATATGACCTTCAATAAATTCAACCGTTTCATCAACAAACTCAACATCTTCTAATTGTTGCTTATAAAAATAAGCTTCTAATTTTTCTTTAAATAAAGCCATTGATAAAGGAGATTCTAGTTTGTTAATAGTAACAGATTTGTTTTGATAATAATCAATACTAGCATTTAAAATCATATTATATTCTATTCTTTTATATTCATCATCCAAACTAAGTGAATCTAAAAATTCAAAAGAAGCAAATAGTGAATGGAATTGAACTGCTGCCTCAGTAGTGTCTAATGAAATATCATATGTTATTGCATCGACAAAAGTTAATTTTGACTCAATTAATTGTTCATAAAAAATATCATTCAATTCAATGGATTGAAAATTGTTAGATTTGGTTAATAGCGAATCGTTAACAGGTATATTATTTTTTACTTTAATGGAATCATTGGAAGTAGAATCAATTTTAAAACTAATGGAATCATTAACAATATTTTGACTATCGTTAATCACAATTGTAGAGTCTACTGCCTGACTAAATAATAAAAGATTAAATAAGAATATTACTATAAACATCAATCAATAATATTTTTACCAAAATATACAGAAATTGGATCAGGTACAGAAACGCACCCATTTTTTGTTTGATATGTTTCAAGTAAAGCTATCATTAATCTAGGTGTAGCCAAGCCAGAACCATTTAATGTGTGTATAAAATCTAATTTATTAGTTGATTTATTTTTATATTTTATACTTCCCCTTTGAGCCTGAAAAGATTCAAAATTACTACAGCTTGAAACTTCTAAATATTTTTCTTCAAATGGAGACCATACTTCTATATCATAACATTTTGCAGCAGAAAAGGATAAATCTCCAGCACATAACTCAATTATACGATAATGTAAATTTAATTCTTGAAGAATCTTTTCTGCATCTAATAATAATTTTTCCAATTCAGAGTATGAATCTTTTGGATTACAAAATTTAACAAGCTCTACTTTATTAAACTGATGCAATCTATGTAACCCTTTTGTTTCTTTACCATAACTACCTGCTTCTCTACGAAAACAAGCACTATAAGCAACAAATTTTTGAGGTAAATCATCTTCACTTAATACTTCATTAGAATAAAAATTTGTAATTGGAACTTCAGCTGTTGGAATACAGTATAAATCATCATTTTCAATATAATACATATCTTCTTTAAACTTAGGTAAATTACCAGTAGTTAAAGGTGAATTACTTTTTACTAAAAAAGGAGGAAATACCTCTTTGTAATTATGATTATCAATATGTGTATTTAGCATATAGTTAATCAAAGATCTTTCTAATTTTGCTCCTTGACCTAAATATAAAGGAAATGCACTACCAGAGATTTTAGCTGCCCTTTTAAAATCTACCAAATCAAGAGATTCACACAATTCTAAATGGCTTAAAGCTTTAAAATCAAAAGAAGGTTTTTTTCCCCATTCTTTAACGACCTTATTTTCCTTATCAGAAGTACCTTCAGGTACACTTTCATGTACTAGATTAGGCAGATACATGAGCTTCTCATTTAATAAGCTATTAAACTCATTCAAATCATTATCTAAAGCTTTAATTCTAATAGAAATATTTTTCATATCATTAATAAGGCTATCACAATCTTTCTTTTCTTTCTTTCTTAATGAAATTTGATTATTAACAGAATTTCTATCTGCCTTAAGAGTTTCCACTTCTTGAATAAGAGTTCTTCTCTTAAAATCAATTTCTAATATTTTATCTAAATTAATATCAGAATTTTTCTTTAAAAGACTAGCTTTAACTAACTCTTTGTTATCTCTTATAAATTTTATTGAATACATATATTTAATTAGTTTTTAATATTATATAATAAAGACATCGAAATATCTAAAAAATTATCTTCTGAATATAAATTTTCTGTTTGATAATAACCAACCTTAAAATAGGAATCTATATTATAAAATAATGCCTTTTTTATTTGACAATAGAATAAATTTCTTGTTTTAATATTATCAAATGATAATAATGATATACCTTCTTCATATCTAGGGTAACCAAATCTTGTGTTTTGATATGAAAAATCTACAACAATTTGTTCTTCTTGATTAGAATCTATTACAAATAAAATAAAAGACAATCTTTTATCAATCGAGTCCCCCCCTGACCATAAGCCAATTGGGTAATTATGATGATTAGGAATATTAATATCAAATTTATGAGTATAAACTTGTGGTTCTGCTGATGAATATTCAAATTTCAAAATGCTTTTAATTGTTTTTTTATTTTTTTTGATTTGAAAAATTCTAGATAAACCAATTTGTTTAGCAAACCAATTATGAGCATTATTATTGAAAGTGTCATATGGTGCCCATTCATCTATTAGCAAACTACCATATAGCCTGCTATTATTAAATAAATAATCAAAATCAAAACCAATTTGCAGATTATCTAAATCATTATTTTGATGTTGCTCTGACCAATAAAATTGAAAAGGATTTATATAAGAAAACAAACCACTGCTATTAGCTAAACCAATAACTTGTTCATAAATACCAATTCTTAATTTTTTTGTGATATTAAAATCTATTCTATGGTTAAATACACGCCTTTGCATAATTGAATATTTGTTATCAAATATTTCATCCTCATATACATATGATGAATCAATTAAATTAGAATGCAAATCTCCAATGATAAAAGTAAAGAATAATTTATTCCTATAGTTATATTTAACTCTAAATTGATTAAATCCTGGAATAGTATGAGAAAGAGCTAAATTTGAATAAACTGACGGACCTAAACTTGACCTAAATTTACCAATAGTAATATCAAAGTTTTTACTTAAAATAGATGCATAACCAAGCGTTTCATCAAAATCAATTCCATTAGAACTATCTGATTGCACATCCTTATAGAATCCATATTGATAATTATTATTATAGAAAAAAATTGGAACTAAATTTTGATTTTCTTCATTACCAATTGTTGAGCCCATACTTAAATCACCATCTAATCCATATGCAGAATGTTTATAAAACTTAAAAGTGCCATTAAACCAAACAGGATTAAGTGTGTTTAGTAATATTTGATTAAATCTAAATTCAATTCCAGGAGAAAGCCATAATACGCTATTTGGTATATCTTCATTTATTTCAAACCCTAAACTACTATATCTTAAACCTAAAACAGGATAAAGGTATATATTTTGACTTTTATATAAATCATAATAATCTTTTTCTTTTATTTCTTTATTAGGGTAAATAAAAAGATTCTCAGAAATTTTTTGATCTTTTATACTATCAAACTCTTTACTAATACGACTATAAATATCTTCATTAAGATCTAAACCTTGAGCAAATAAAAAACTTAAAAATAAAAAAAGTAATTTCATTATTGGCCCTTACCCGATAAAATAACCCATATTGTGATTATCATAATTTTGATATCTAACCATATTGATATATTTTCGATGTAATAAAAGTCTAATTTTAATTTATTTTCAACACTATCAATGTCACTATCATAAGAACCCATAATTTGTGCCCAACCAGTCACCCCTGGCCTAACATTTAATCTTCTCATATAATAGGGAAACTTCTCTTTTAATTGGGAAATAAAAAAATCTCTTTCTGGCCTAGGTCCAACAATACTCATATTCCCAATTAATACATCAAATAATTGTGGAAACTCATCAATTCGAGTTTTTCGTAAAAAATATCCTATCCTAGTAATCCTAGGATCGTTTAATTTTGCCCAAACTGGTCCCGTATCTTTTTCAGATTGATCATACATGGTTCGAAATTTATGAACAATAAAACTTTTATTATTTAGGCCTACTCTTTCTTGTTTGAAGATAATATCACCTTTTGAAGATAACTTAATTATAATTGCTACTAAAAGCAAAATTGGAGAAGTTATAATTAATGAGAATAAAGAGACAAAAATATCAATTAATCTTTTTAATAAAAACTGAACCTCAGTTAATATATTAGGATTAATATCTATTAAAGGCATACCAGTCACAGAATGCATTTGAGCATAACCTGTTAACAAATCATATATATCAGGAACAATCTTAATACAAACATCTAAATTTCGCAATTCAGTAATTAGATTTAAAATTGAACCATACTCTTTTTGATCTAAAGCTATTATAACTTCTTTAATATTTTTAGCTAGAATAAACTTTTTTGCTTCATTTATATGCCCTGTATAACATCCTAAAAAATAAAACTTATTGTTATCCTTTAAAAAATCTTTCACTTTAATATTATTTTCTGAATCAAAGTACCCCACAATTTTAAATCCAGCATATTGCTTTGTATCAATTTTATTTAAAAACTGATAACCATAATCACCTGAACCAATTATTATAGTACTCCTTAAACCAACATTTGATTTTAGAAGCTGTTTTTGAATACTCCTAATAATTAATCGAACAATTAATACAATCAATAAAAATAATAATGATAATAAAAGAATATTTTGAGATTGCTGTATAGTTATATATTTAAAAATAATTTTATAAACTAAATAAATAAATGTACTAATAGATGTTAAAGCTATAATAATTTTCATCTCTTTTAATCTAGATTCTAATGATGATGGATTATATCTACCAAAAAAACGAAATAAAAATAACACACCTAATACAATCAATATAGGGTAATCAATTATAGAAGGAATATCTAATAATTCTAAGACTAAGTAATAAGAAAAAAAATAACTGCATATATCACAAAAAATTAGAGATAGAATAATACAGATTGAAAAAGTATTATGTTGTTTAATTTCTTTAATTTTCATTTAATTACCTATTATAAACTTCTCAAATTTTGATAACACCAATTACTGATAGAATTTGGTAATACCCTAAGGATTATAGCTGCTAATTTTAATACATTTAATTTAAAAGAACATGTATTATATGAGTACCTAATTTTAATCTGTCTTTTAATGGCTGAAAATTGCGAACGCCTAATTAGGCGACCTTCTATTCTTAAGTAAAGAAGAGGCTCATCAATATTAGATATATTGATTTTATTTTTTAGTGCCCTACCCCAGAGTTCAAGATCTTGATCAGTATACATTTTTTCATTGTAATATCCAATTTTATCAAATACAGTGATTTTAAACATTACAGAAGGATGAACTAATGGATTCCGATAATGAATATAACGTTCAATCTGATCGTTTTCTATTGGTGTTTTATTAATATATAAAGATTCATTTTTATAATCATTTTCAAATTCATAAGCCCAACTACCTAAAATCTCTAAATCAGTATTTTTTTGAAAATAATTAATCTGAGATTCAAATCTATTTTTTACTGCAATATCATCAGCGTCC
>JAAZYZ010000020.1 GCA_014239355.1 Fidelibacterota bacterium | reverse complement strand
ACCACTTTGATAACCACCTCCACCAAGACTCATACTTATTACATTTGCTCCATTATCAGAAGCCCAAATTACTCCATTTACTATATCATCAAAATCTCCAAAACCTCCATCACTTAATACTTTTACAGGCATTAAACTACAATCCCAACAAACACCAGCTACACCCATTCCATTATTTGATGTTCCAGCTGCAATACTAGCACAAGCTGTTCCATGCATATTCCCATCATTTGCATTGCTGTCATTATTTACAAAATCATACCCAGCGACTAATTCATTCACCAAATCTGGATGATCTAAATCAATGCCGGTGTCAAGAATGGCTATTACAACATTTGGATTACCTGTTGTAACATCCCATGCTCTTTCTGCATCTACATCACAACCAGGGGTCCCAACTAATTGCCCATTATATGAGACTGCTTGGCTTGTATTATTTAAAGCCCACTGATCTAAATAATAACTATCATCTGGAGCTAAAAAAGCTTCCATTTTATAATTAAACTCAACATTTTCGACTATTGATAAATTTTTAATTTGAGTTATTAAAGGCAACAAATTATAATTAGGGGTATTAAATGTTAATCTATAATATTTATGCAGATTATGATAACGATGTAATTGGGTAAAACTATCATAAGAATTAAATAATGGCTCTAAATTTTTAAAATTATTAAGATGGTCTAACGCTTTTAAATTAGAAGCCTTTACAAAATCTAAAGGAGGTTCAATTCCTAAAGGTGGGGCATAATTATCTTTAAATTCAATAATAATTGAATTTAAAGATATTTCATGATTACCATATCTCTGCCAATCTGTATCTAAACTAAATCCTATACAAAAAAATAAAATTGAAATAATAAATTTATACATTTATATAATCTCCTTAACTAATTTAAAATGATTTGAATGAGTAACATGATATCATTAATATTATTAATGCCATCACTATTCATATCACCTGACATATTATAGTTTCCTATTAGAATATAATCTAATAAAATTAAAATATCTGATACGTTAATTTCTCCATCTAAATTTAAATCCCCACTAGCAGATTCTGGAACAAGCATTAACGTATTATAAGCATTTACTTTTCCATAGCCAGTTTCAAGATCATATCCTTCATCTTCAATATCCTCAGCACCTTGCCTTAACAGCTCTCTAACTGTTTCAGGACTTAAATTAGAATTATACGATAACATTAAACCTGCTATTCCTGCTACATGTGGGCATGCTGATGATGTCCCATTAAATTCAGTCCAATATCCAGCTCTTTTCCCGGTTGAAAAAATCCTTACTCCTGGGGCTACCACATCAACTTGATCCCCGTAGGTACTCCCCCAACCTGGCTCAGCATCGCAAGAGTTTATTCCATTTTTTCTTTCACAGCAAGGAGACATAGCTCCAACCGCAATACATTGTTCATAACTAGCTGGCCAAAAATCCATTTGAGTATTAATATTTCCAGATGCTGCAATAGCTACACTTCCATTAGCAACAACATAATTAATAGCATCTTCAAAATATTGTTGAGAAGATCCACCTCCAAGACTTAAACTAATCACATTAGCTCCATTATCAGAAGACCAAACTACACCATCTGCTATCACAGCCCAATCACCAAACCCATTATCATCAAGTACTTTAACAGACATGATACTGCATTCTGGGCATACTCCTGCAATCCCAATCTCATTATTAATAGTAGCAGCTGCAATACCTGCACATGGAGTTCCATGATCATATTCATCATCAGGAGGTAATTCTTCATTTATAAAATTATAGCCAGGGACAATATTAGCTATTAAATCTGGATGATCTAAATCAACTCCAGTATCAACAATGGCAATTACCACATCAGGATTACCTGTTGTAATGTCCCATGCTGCATCTGTATCTAAATCACAATCTACTGTTCCTACTAAATCTCCTGTACCATATTGTATGGCCTGCCTTTGATTATCATGATCCCATTGATTAGGATACAACTCATCATTAGGGACCAATAAAGCTTCTGCTACCCCATTAAATTCTACATTCTCAATAATATCAATAGATTTTAAATCAGCAATTACTTGAGTAAACACATTATTATTATCATTTAATGTCAACTTATAATATTGATGTAAATTATGTTCATAATGTAATTCTGTAAAATCTTTAATATGGTAAAATACAGGTTGTAAGCTTTTAAAAGAATCACGATTACGAATAGTTTGAAATTCATAAATAGATTCTAGATTTAATGCTTCATATTTCCCTAATAATGGAGCATATGTATTAGAAAATTTTAGAATAATTGTATTAGCTTCAATTAACTGATTTTCATAAAAAATAAAATTATTATTAGCACTAAACACAAATGTGCATAATATATATAAGAATATGTTCTTTTGCATAAAATCTCCTCACATTGAGTTATAATTTAGACGAAATCAATGCCTTTATCAATAATTGTAATAAATTTTTACGTTTTTTTAGTTTGAATAATAATAAACAGACCAATCAATGTAATTAAGCCCCCAATAATAATGTATTGATTTAATATTTGCCCAGGAAAGATAAAGTAGGCAAAGATTGAAGCGATAAAAGGTTCCCCAAGAGGAATAGATGCAACAACAGTTGGAGGGAAATATTTGACTAAATAATAAAATACACTATGGCCAATAATTGTAGGGACAATCCCTAAAAATAGTAAAAACCAAAAATCATGTAATGAAAACTGTAATAAAGGCACTTTTAAAAATAATGCTATTATCAATAATGTAATTGTAGCATAAGTAAATAAAAATTTAGAAAAGTTTAACGAACTATCAATCTTTCTAACTTGTTCAGAAAATATAAATATAAAAGCGAAACATATAGAACATAGGATTGCTAAGATATTGCCTTTAGTTAAATCACTAGAAAAACTAAAATCTGATACAAACATTATAAACGATCCAATTAATACTATAATCAAGCCCAAAATAAGGTTTACACGAATTTTTCTACCAAAATAAATTTCTATCATCAATGCAAATAAAGGGGCAAGTGTTCCAAATACAGTAGCATTAACAATATTATTTGGCAATAATGCAATAGCTCCATAAAATAAAGCGAAATGTAATCCTAATAAAATGCCTGCATAGATAGTTTTTATGGCATTCTTTTTAGATATATATATTTTTCCATTAGAGAATAAACTATATATATGCAAAATAAATGCTCCGATAAACATGCGCCAAAAAGATATTGTAATAGGATCTAAATGATTTAAATAGCGAGCAATAAGAGGGGAAGTGCTAACTGCAAACATTGAACAAATTAATAAAAAATAGATTCCAAAAGACATATTATATATTATTTAATTTAAAGGTTATTATTTATATATTTAAACATAGGAAATTTAATCTTTCTTTTGATAATTACTAATAGGATAAACATATGAAAAAATTATACATAATCTACATATTTCTTTTTTCGATTATAATAAACCAAGAATTTAATGCTGGCCCATATGGAACAGAATATTTTGATATAGCTGGACCGTTCTATATGATTGATTTAAATAATGATAATCAAGTCCGTGGAGATTTAAACCAAGATTTAAAACTCAACATCAATGATGTTATAATAATTATAGGTGTAATATTAGAATCTATAGACTTAGGTGATAATACAGATATAGCTGATTTAAATCAAGACAGTATAATTGATATATTAGATATTACCTTATTAATTGAAAGAATTTTATACCCTGATTCATACATACCGGAAAACTGTTGGGATTTTGAATCGGAATGGAATGGACAAGATAATTATGTGTTCATTCACTATAACCCATCTAATAATAATTCAACTGAAATGTGGTCTGATGAATGCCCAGGAAATATTTGCCCCAATGGTTCAGATCGTTTAACCTTATTAGAAAAATCAGGCATGAATACACACTATTTTTTCCTTTCTTCTGGCCCGAATGCAACACAAGATATAGTATTAATTCAACAAGATTTTAATTCTTTAATAGAGCAAAATATGGATATTGAATTACAAGAACATTGGAAAACACATTTACATTTTATTCCTACTAAATCAAGTCAATTAAATAATTGGATTAGTTCTAGAATAAATGGAACATATTCATTTTCTGTAGATCGTTTCCAAAGAATAAAACAAGCTGGTTATTTAGGTAACCCTGCTGGTTTTTCTGGATTCTATATGAATTTTTTAGCACATGAAGCAATATACCATGATTATGAATGGAATGTTTTAAATGAAGATGAATCCACTTATGATGAGATTACAGTATTTGAAAGAGAACATTATACAGGTGGTTGGGCATCTACAATTGAAACTATTATAAATTTTCCAGATATAGAAGCATTAGATAATT
>JAAZYZ010000019.1 GCA_014239355.1 Fidelibacterota bacterium | reverse complement strand
GATTTATAATGAATTGTAATCAAGATAATATACCTATTTTATTCATCCATGATGTTAATGGCTTTATGGTTGGAAAAGAGGCTGAGTGGTCTGGAATTGCAAAAGATGGAGCTAAAATGGTTAATGCTGTTTCAAATTCAACTGTTCCTAAAATATCTTTAGTAGTTGGTGGTAGTTATGGAGCTGGTAACTATGCAATGTCTGGAAGGTCTTATAATCCTAATTTTTTATTTTCTTGGCCTACAGCTAAGATTGCTGTTATGGGAGCTGAACAGGCAGCCAAGACTTTAACAAGTATAAAGACTGCTAAAATGAGTAATTTATCAGATGAAAAGGTTGAAGAAATTTATAATCAAATAAAGAAAGATTATGAAGATCAATCAGATTCTAGGTATGCAGCTGCACGTCTTTGGGTTGATGAAATTATTTTACCACATGAGACAAGAGATAAGTTGGCTTATGCTCTTGAGGTAATATCAAATATTAGAGAGATATCAAAACCTAATTATGGAGTTTTACAAGTATGAATAAAGTAATAAGGGTGGCTAATGGGCAAGGTTTTTGGGGTGACTCAATAGATGCTCCATATAATTTAGTTAAATATGGGGAAATTGATTATTTAACATTAGACTATTTAGCTGAAGTAACATTATCAATTATGCAAAGGCAAAAATTAAAAAATCCTCGAAAAGGCTATGCTACAGACTTTATCGATTTAGCTAAAAGAGTAATTAAAGATATTGTAGATAAAAATATTAAAATTATAACAAACGCAGGAGGTGTTAATCCTGAAGTATGTAAAGAAAAATTATTGGAAGTAGCAAAAGAGTTAGGTCTAGATATTAAAATTGTAATTATTAAAGGTGATGATATACTGCCTGATATTGATAATTTTTTAGACAAAGGTGTAGATTTTAAAAATATGGATGATGGGTCTAGTTTTAAAGATATTAAAGATAATGTTTATTCTGCTAATGCTTATATTGACAGCTTCTCTATAGCAGAAGCATTATCTATAGGCGCTCAAATTGTTCTTGCTGGTAGAGTTAGTGACCCAGGTTTAGTTTTAGGTCCTGCTATATATGAATTTTCTTGGAAAAGAGATGACTATGATAAATTAGCGGCAGGTACATTAGCAGGTCATATTTTAGAATGTGGAGCTCAATGTTCGGGGGGTAACTATACCGATTGGAAAAATGTACCTAATTTAGCTAATGTTGGTTACCCAGTAGCGTCTTTATCAGACAGTACAAATTTTACAGTATCTAAAGATCCTAACTCCGGAGGTATTATTAATAAATATACCATTATTGAACAGGTATTGTATGAAATGGGGGACCCTAATTATTACATTTCTCCAGATGTAGTAGTAGATTTCACATCATTTGATATTAATGAAATTTCTAATGATAAAGTTGAAATATCTGGAGTTAAAGGTTACAAAGCTACTAATACATACAAAGTTTCAATTAATTACTTTAATGGTTATAAAGCTAGTGGTCAACTTACCATATCTGGTCCAGATGCTTTAGAGAAAGCAGAACTAACAGCTAAAATAATATGGGAAAGGTTGAAAAATGCTGGTTTTTCATTTGAGGACTGTTTAACGGAATATTTGGGATTTTCATCGTGCCATGGAACTAAGATGCTTGAATTTAAAACAGAAAGTAATGAGATTATCTTACGATTATCTGTTAGAGATAAAAATAAAGATAAGATTATTAGGTTTGGGAAAGAATTGGCTCCAGTAATAACTGCTGGACCTCCTGGAATTACGGGCTTTTCAGGTGGGAGACCAAGGCCTCAAGAAATTATTGCATTTTGGCCCTGTTTAATTGATAAAAAACATATTAAAACAGAGGTCATATTATAATGAAAATAAGATTAAGACAAATTGCTGGTGCTAGATCTGGAGATAAAGGTAAACATTCTAATGTTGGTATTTATTTTTATAATAAAGAGGTGTATAATTGGGCAAAAGAGGTTCTTAATGAAGAAACGATTAAGAATCATTTTTCTCAAATTGTTTTAGGTCCTGTAGTTCGTTATGAACTTGATAATATTTTAGCTTTTAATTTTATATTAAAAGATAGTTTAGGCGGAGGTGGAAGCGAAACTTTAATTAATGACGCACAAGGAAAAACTCATGGTCAAGCAGCTCTTCTGTTAGAATTAGACCTACCAAAAGAATTGGAGCAATATGTTAAAATTTAAATCTATTAAGTATGAAATGCATGACGATGGAATTGCTTTCATAAATCTAAATAATAAACCTGTAAATGCTTTAAATTTAGAAATTTTAAATGATTTAGATAAAGTAATACATCATATAAAAAATGAAAATAAGTGTAGGTTAGTTATCTTGAGATCTGTTCAAAAACATTTTTCTGCTGGCGCTGATCTAAAAGAGAGAAAAGGGATGTCCTACAAAGAAGCTTATTCTTTTCTTGATAAAATTAATGACTTATTTAATCAAATCGAAAATTTGGAAGTTCCAACTATTGCATCAATTAATGGGGCTGCTCTAGGCGGCGGTTTAGAGCTAGCTCTATGTTGTGATTTTAGAATAGCATCAGAAAGTTCTTATTTAGCTCTACCTGAGACTTCTTTAGGTATTATACCTGGGGCTGGAGGTGTTTTTAGATTAGCTAAAATTATAGGAATTTCTAAAGCAAAATATTGGGTATTTACAGCTCAAAAATTTTCATCTGAAAGTGCCCATCAAGATGGGGTAGTTGATTTTTTAAGTAAAGATAACGAGCTTCTTGGTGTAACTCTAGAAATTGCTCAAGAAATATTAGAAAACGCACCGCTAGCTATAAAAGCTTCAAAAAGTCTATTTAATAAATGCTATAAAACGTCTCATGATTTAAATTCTCTTCAAAAAGAAGCTTATTCTATAGTGATGGAATCAGAAGATAAAAAAGAAGCTATTAAAGCTTTCTTATCAAAGAGGAAACCTACTTTTAAAGGTAAATAAACTTATTAATCAGAATTCATTTATTAATAATTTTGATTAAAACAGGTATTAATTTCATATCTCTTAATAATGCCCAGGCTCCAATATTAATAATACCTATAACTAAAGCAGTCCAATAACCATTTATTGAAAAATTAATTATATTATGTATACCAATAATAAGATTTAATAGTAAAATATTTTTAAATTGATTTTTTTTATTAGCTGACATAGTAACCTCCTCAAATTCTTTATTAAATTATAATAATAATGTTTCATTATTTTTATAATCTGAATCACAATTTATATATTTCAATTATTTTTTTGATAAAAGTCACATAAATATTTTTATTAATATTTTTGTGATTTGTGATTCATAAATATTCATCCATTAATATAATATTATTAATAGGAGGTAGCTATTATGATTGTATTATTAGAAATTGGAATATCAATGCTGTTATTATTCTCTGCAGAAAAGATTGGAGAATTATATACTGGCTCTCTATTAGAAATTCATTTATATGATGGTGCTATTTTTAATGTCAAGATAGATAGAAATAGTTCTTATGCTTGTCCTATTAATTGCGGATCGATCCATCATCATACTGCTGTTGTAGAGAAGAATGGTAATAGTTTAAAATATACAATTAATTATTTAGGAAATAATATTCCATTAAAATTAAATAATTATGATATAGAGATTATGTATGAGATTAAGAAAAAAAACAAAAGAAACAAAAAAAATAGAATAAGAAAAACTGAAATTGATCTTCAAAGTTTTATTAAAAGATACGATCTGTAATTTTTGTACCGAGGGTGGGAATCGAACCCACACTCTTAAAAAGAACCGGATTTTGAATCCGGCGTGTCTACCAATTTCACCACCTCGGCATTTATTTGATACTTCAATTTATAAAATTATATATAAAATATATATATAAAAAATCTAATTAAGATTGTAAATTTGATAGGTAATATATTAATATTCCACACATTTAAATTATTGATACTTCTATGAATTATAAGAATATAGCAGAAATGTTTGTTGGAACTACAGAAAAATGTAGTTCAAAAAAGATATTAGCTTATAAAAAAAATAATAATTGGGTCTCTTTAAATGGGAAAGATGTCCAAATAACTGTTGAGGACATTTCTTTTGGTTTAAGATCTTTAGGTATTGCTCAAAATTCTAATATAGCTATACTATCAAATAATTCACCTAAATGGGCGATGTCTGATTATGGTATTATATGTTCAGCTATGACAACAGTAACAATTTATCCTACATTAATATCAAAGCAGATTGAATTTATATTAAAAAACTCTAACTCTAAATTAGTTTTTGTAGAAAATCAAGAGCAGCTTAGTAAAGTTAAAGAATGCTTTGATTTTTCTAGCGATCTTAAATATATAGTGGTTATGGATGACTCATGTAATAGTGAGACTGAAAATATTATAAATTTTATAACTTTACTAGATAAAGGTAAAGAGTTTTCTCAAAATTTCGAATTATCGTTTAATGATATGGTTAATAGTATTAAAGAGGAAGATATCCTAACTATTATATATACTTCTGGAACTACAGGTGTTCCAAAAGGTGTTGTTTTAACACATAAAAATTTAATATCTAATATAAAATCAACCTTAAAAGTTGCAGAATTCAATTCAAATGAAACATTTTTATCATTCTTACCATTAAGTCATGTCTTAGAGAGAATGGGAGGGCATTATACAGCATTTTCAATAGGTGCTACTATTTATTATGCTGAAAATATGGAAACTATTGCTGATAATATGGTAGAATCAAAACCTACAATTGTAGTTTGTGTTCCAAGAGTTTTTGAAAAGATACATGCTAAATTTATAGCAGGTGTAAAAACTGCTCCAAAAATTAGACAGAAATTATTTTATTGGGCTTTAAATGTTGGAAGAAAATATTCATCCTTAAAATTTGCCAATAAAAAAACTAATCTTTTATTGAACATTAAACATGGAATAGCTAGCAAATTAATTTATACTAAAGTCAAAGCTAGATTTGGTGGTAATATTAAATTTTTTGTATCTGGAGGGGCGCCGCTATCAAAAGAGCTTGCTGAGTTTTTTGCTGCAGTAGATATAACTATCCTTGAAGGTTATGGTTTAACAGAAACAAGCCCTGTATTAACCTGTAATAGTCCTACTGCTCTAAAATTTGGATGCGTTGGAAAAGTTGTAGAAAATGTTGAAATCAAAATAGCAGAGGATGGTGAAATATTAGCTAAAGGTCCAAATATAATGGTAGGATATTATAAAAATGAAGAAGCAACAAATGAAGTCTTCAATCAAGACGGTTGGTTTAAAACTGGAGATATAGGACATATTGATGATGAGGGTTTCTTAAAAATTACTGATCGTAAAAAAAGTTTAATTGTTACCTCTGCAGGTAAAAATATTGCTCCTGCTCCGATTGAAGTTAAGCTAACCTCTTCATCTTATATAGAACAGGTTCACATTATTGGTGATAAAAGAAATTTTTTAACAGCTCTAATAGTTCCAAACTTTGATTCTGTTATTGGTTATTTAAAAAATATACAAAACAATATTTCAGATCCAAATGCAATTGTAGATCATCCAGATGTGATAGAACTGTTTAATAAAGAAATTGAAAATCTAATGAGTGATTTTGCAAAATTTGAAAAAGTCAAAAAATTTATTTTAATATCGAACCCTTTCTCAATAGAAAAAGGTGAAATGACACCAAAAATGTCAATCGTTAGAAAAGTAGTAGAAAAGAATTACTCTGAATTAATAGATGGGATGTATAGCTAATTATGACTACGTATAAAGAAGCAGGGGTTGATATTGATGCAGCTGATAATGCTGTTGATAATATTAAAGACTTAGTAAAAAATACTTTTAATAAAAATGTACTATCTAATTTAGGTTCTTTTGGGGCTTGTTATAAATTTCCTAAAAATGATTATAATAATCCAATATTAGTATCAAGTGCAGATGGTGTAGGAACTAAATTAAAGATAGCTTTTTTAAGTGGTAAACATAAGACTATAGGTCAGTGCTTAGTTAATCATTGTGTAAATGATATACTTGTAATGGGAGCTAAACCTTTATTTTTCTTAGATTATTTTGCGACAGGAAAATTAGATGAGAAAGTATTTAATGATGTTGTTTTTGGTTTATCAAAGGCTTGCAAAGAAAATGAATGTGCTCTTATTGGAGGTGAAACAGCAGAAATGCCTGGTTTTTATGGTGATGATGAATATGATTTATGCGGAACAGTTGTGGGGGTGGTAGATGGAGATAATTTATTGTCTAATCGAAAAACAAATAAAGGTGATGTTTTAGTTGGCTTGCCATCTACCG
Organism: Fidelibacterota bacterium; assembly: GCA_014239355.1. The sequence goes on along the minus strand of JAAZYZ010000019.1, from coordinate 15,181 downwards.
GGTTACATACAAATGGATATTCATTAGCTAGAAAAGTATTGTTAGATAAATTTTCAATTGATGAAAATGTGCCCGAATTAGACTTATCAATAGCAGATTCTTTACTATCTATACATAAGTCATATTTAAATGTTTTATCAGACGCTCTTGATAAAGATTGGCTTTTAGGCTTGTCTCACATTACAGGGGGAGGTTTAGAAGGTAATACATATAGAATATTACCTAAAGATCAAAAACTTCTAATTGATTGGAACACTTGGGAGTGGCCTTCAATTTTTAAACTAATACAAAATGTTGGTAATGTCCCTACTTCAGATATGAAAAGAAGCTTTAATCTTGGTATTGGTATGGTTTTAGTAATAAAAAAAGATAATCTACCTGATGCGGAGACTTATTTGAAGGAGAAAAAAGAAAATTATTACATTCTTGGTGAAATAGGTTAATGAATGTAACGATTTTAGGTGCAGGCTCATGGGGCTCAGCCCTTTCCTTAGTTCTATCTTACAACCAAAATTGCTCTATTGATTTATATCATTATAATGATTATTATAATTCTCATAACATTTTTAAATATTTAGATAATATTTCTATACCTGATAATGTTAAAATCACTTCTTCACTTGAAAGTGTAAAAAAATCAGATATTGTATTTATTGCTTTACCTACAGAATATATAAATTCTACCCTATCTACTTTAAGTTCATTATCATTATTAGATTTTAATAGTAAAACAATTTGGGTAAACTGCTCAAAAGGTTTTGATTCTAAGCTTAACCAAAGATTTTCTACTATTTTAACAGAAAAATTTCATGTAGATCAAAATAATTTTGTAGTTTTATCAGGTCCTACACACGCAGAAGAGGTATCTCAAAAAATACCAACAGCAATTGTTGCATCATCTTTATCTGTAACATCTTCTATCAAAATTCAAAAAATACTATCTAACAACTATTTTAGGGTATATACAAACCCGGATATAATTGGAGTTGAAATTGGGGGTGCATGTAAAAATATTATTTCAATTGCTGCGGGAATATGTCTTGGCTTAGGTTATGGCGATAATACTATATCTGCTTTAATATCAAGAGGTTTACAAGAAATTATTAGATTAGGAACTGCTTTAGGAGCAAATAAAAATACTTTTTATGGTTTAAGCGGCTTAGGGGATCTATCAGTAACTGCATTTGGTAAATTTAGTAGAAACAGACAATTTGGTATTAAATTAGGTGAAGGTCTTAACTCTGAAAAAGCTCAATCAGATATAAAAATGGTAATTGAAGGTATTAATGCTACTAAAATTGTAAATAAAATATCTAAAAAACATAAAATAAATATGCCAATTGTAGATCAGGTACATAGTATATTATTTGATAATAAAGAACCTAAAATCGCCATAAATGAATTAATGGATAGAAAACTAAAAGATGAAATGATTTAATTAAAGAGGTAATTAATTATGAATAAAAGAAAAAGAAATGCAAATAAAAAACATAGAAAAAATAAAGATAGATTAAAAAAACTTAAACTTGATTCATTGCAGTTAAAAAAACCTGTAAGAAAAGTTGTAGTTAAAAAAGAAGAAGCAAAAAAAGAAGATAAAGAAAAAAAAGTAGTAGCAAAAAAAGAAGATAAAGAAAAAAAAGTAGTAGCAAAAAAAGCACCTGCTAAGAAAAAAACTGCAGCAAAAAAAGCACCTGCTAAGAAAAAAACTGCAGCAAAAAAAGCACCTGCTAAGAAAAAAACTGTAACAAAAAAATAATTATCTATTTAAAATGATCAGTATATCTACTACAAGCAATTCAAAAGAAGTACTTAAAAACATTTCAAGAGAATTGATGAAACAAAAACTGTCACCATGTACCCATATAATTAAAATTGCTAAATCTAGCTATATATGGGAGGACGAAATTGTTCAAAAAAAAGAGTACAAGTTAGAGGTGAAAACTACAGAAGAAAAAGAAATGCTAGTTATTGACTGTATAAAGAAAAATCATAATTATAAAATTTTTGAACTTTCAAAAAAGAAAATAGAAAGTTTAAATAAAGAGTATACACAATGGTTTGAAAAACAAATACTTTGAGGTTATTATGGAATATAGAAATTTAGGAAAATCAGGTTTAAAGGTTAGTTGTTTATCATTTGGGTCCTGGGTAACATTTGTAAATCAACTGACAGAAAGTACTGCTCTAACGTGTATGTCGATTGCTCGTGATCATGGCGTAAACTTTTTTGATAATGCAGAGGCTTATGCAAATGGTAAATCTGAGATTTTAATGGGTAAAATATTTAAAAAATTAAAATGGTCAAGAGATTCATACATTGTTTCTAGTAAAGCTTTTTGGGGCGGGGAGTTACCTACTCAGAAAGGTCTAAGCAAAAAACATATTCACGATGCCTGTAATCAAGCTTTAAAAAGACTACAATTAGATTATCTTGATTTATATTATTGTCATAGACCAGATCCTGAAACTCCAATTGAAGAAACTGTTTATGCTATGAATGATTTAATTAATCAAGGAAAAATATTATATTGGGGCACATCAGAATGGAGCTCAGCTGAAATAGACTATGCTTTTCAAGTTGCAGATAAATTCAATCTTCGAGGACCAACAATGGAGCAACCTCAATATAATTTACTATATAGAGATCGCTTTGAAAAAGAATATGCTCCAATATTTGAAAAATATGGATTAGGGACAACAGTATGGTCCCCTTTAGCTTCTGGTGTTTTATCTGGGAAGTATATGAATAGAATGCCAAACAAACATAGATTTAAAGTTAAAGGGTATGAATGGTTAAAAGATGAGCTTTTACAAGAAGAGTTTTTACCAAAATTAAATATCATAAAAAAGGTTGCAGATGAATTGAATGTAAGTATGGCTCAACTATCTATAGCATGGTGTCTTAAAAATCAAAATGTTAGTTCTGTTATTTTAGGCGCATCTAAAAAAGGTCAACTAAAAGAGAACCTAGCTTCTTTAGAGGTTTATGATATTTTAAATGAAGAGATAATGAACATCTTAAATACTTAATAATGATTGAGAAAAAAATATGCGTAGTATGTAATAGTGAAATTATTGTCATAAACTGTCATTATACTTGCGAAGCATGTGGTTTTAGTGAAAATTGTCATGATTTTCCTCATATGATAGATATGGGTAGCGGTATTGAAAAAAGTTGATATAGAGCCCTCTTGGTATACTCTATTAGAAAACGAATTTGAAAAAGAATACTTCACTTCTCTTAGAGAGTATGTAAAAAATGAATATTCAAATAAACTAATTTTTCCTCCTGCAAAACTAATTTTTAACGCATTTAATTTAACTCCTGTAGAAAAAGTTAAAGTAATTATTATTGGTCAAGATCCTTATCATGGAGAGAGTCAGGCCCATGGATTATCATTTAGTGTACCAAAGGGTATAAAAATACCTCCATCTTTATTAAATATATACAAAGAATTAAAAAGTGACCTTAATAAACAGATACCAAAACATGGGCTATTAGAAAATTGGGCTAATCAGGGTGTTTTATTATTAAATAGTGTATTAACAGTTGAATCAGGTAAAGCAAATTCACATAAAAATGTTGGTTGGGAAGAATTTACTGAGGGTGTAATCAATTTAATTAGCAAGAAAAAGAAAAATTTAGTGTTTTTTCTGTGGGGTAGTTATGCTCATAAAAAAGAAGCTTTTATTAACCCTAATAATCACTTAATACTTAAGAGTGTTCATCCGTCGCCATTATCTGCATATAATGGATTTTTTGGTTCTAAACATTTCTCTAAAGCAAATAACTTTCTTCAAAAGAACAATATTAAGGAGATTTTATGGTAGAAAAAGAATATGACTTAATTATTCATGGGGCAACAGGGTTTACAGGTCAATTAATTTGTGATTATCTTTATAAGCATAATGATTCTAAATTAATAAAATGGGCTATTTCAGGCAGAAACACTTCAAAATTGGAACCTATATCAAAAAAATATAATGTTGATTTATTTCAAGTAGATTCATTTGAAAGTAAGGCATTAGATTTAATAACATCTAAAGCTAAAGTGATTATATCTGTAGTTGGTCCATATGCTATATATGGAAAAGAATTAGTTGAGAGCTGTGTTAATAATAACTGTCATTATTTAGACATTACAGGCGAGTCCTCATTTGTCCAGTATGTTAAAAATAAATATTCTAAAAAAGCAATTGAAACAAATACAATACTAATTAATTGTTGCGGTTTTGAGTCTATACCTCCAGATATTGGTACTTATTATTCTATTAAACAGCTAAATGAAGAAAATATTGATGTAAAATGCTATATGAAAACTAAAGGTCAAATATCAGGAGGAACTTGGGCCTCTTTTTTAAATATTTCTAATACTGGGAAAATCAAAAAAAAGATTCAAAACAATAAACCTAAAAAACAAGACACTAAAAACAAAATTCTCTTCTATAATAAAGAATTAAAAAAATGGGCCTTAATATTTCCAGATGTCGATCAGTACATCATTAGAAGAAGTAGCAAGTTAATTGATGGCTATGGTGAAAATGTTAGATTTGTTAAATATATGCTTTTTAAATCCTTATTTAAAGTAGCAGCGCTTTTGATACCTTTGTTTTTTATTTTAATTTTAGCAAAATTTAAATTCTCTAAAAAATGGTTAGAGTCATTCATACCGTCCGGAACAGGTCCCTCAAAAGAAGCTAGGGCAAAACATTGGTTTGAATATATATTAGTAGGTAAAACTGAGAAACAAAAAATAATAACTAGTGTGAGTGGGGGAGATCCTGGATATGGCGAAACTTCTAAGTTCGTAACAGAGATGGGGTTGGCTCTTATTTTAGATAAAGACCAATTAAGTCATAAAAAAGGAGTCTTAACTCCAGCTGCCTGCGCAGGAGATGTAATACTTGAAAGATTACAAAAATCAGGAATTAAATTTACTCATAAAATAGTTAAAGTATAACTTTAAGTAAAAGATTTTATATGAATATATTATATATAGAACCGTATTATTCTGGATCTCACAAAAGATGGATTGATTCTTATCAAAAATACAGTGAACACAGTATAGAGATTTTGACTCTACCGGGTAGTAAGTGGAAGTGGCGTATGCATGGTGGAGCAATTACTTTAGCAAACCTTTTTATGGAAGAGAATCATAATTTTGATCTGATTTTATGTTCAGATTTTTTAAATCTCCCAGTATTTAAATCATTATGTGTAGAAAAGATTAATGATATACCTATCGTTATGTATTTTCATGAAAATCAATTATCATACCCATGGTCACCTCATGACTCAGATATTAATCTAAATAGAGATTTGCATTATCACTATATTAATTACACATCCTCTTTAACCTCTAATTTTAATCTTTTTAATTCAAATTATCATTTAAATAGCTATATAGATTCTCTAAAAAAATATCTAAAGAAAATGCCTGATTTTAATAATTTTAAAACTATTGATTTAATATCTAAAAAATCTGATGTTTTATATATTGGGTGTGATTTAAATAAATTTGATCAACACAAAAAAATTAAAAAGAGTAAAATCCCGTTAATTTTATGGAATCATAGATGGGAGTTTGATAAAAATCCTAAAACATTTTTTAATGCTTTATTTAAACTAAAAAATAGCAATATTGATTTTGAAGTTGCTGTTCTTGGAGAACAGTTTAAAGAATATCCAGAAATATTCAATAAAGCTAAAGAAGTTTTAAAATCTAATATAGTTCAGTTTGGATTTTGTGAATCATTTGATGAATATGCGCAGTGGTTGTGGAAAGCAGATATTTTACCTGTAACCTCAAATCAAGATTTTTTTGGAATTAGCATTATTGAAGCCTCTTATTGTCAAGTATATCCTCTTTTACCAGAAAGGCTTTCTTATCCAGAATTATTTAATATTACTAATAACCCTCAGTGCTTTTATAAGAATGAAAATGATTTGCACCTTAAATTACAAGAGTTGGTAGTTACCCCCTCCAATAAACCTGAATTTAATCTAAATAAGTATGATTGGAATAATATATATTCTATTTATGATAAAAGATTCAGTGATTTAGCTTCAAAAACTATTAAATTATAACTGTTCAACAATAGGGTATATTCTTTTTATGTATAAAATAATAACATCATCTATTTTTCTTTTGTTTAGTTATTTACAATATAACGACGGGAATGATGCTTATATCTGGGCATTTGTTTATTTTATGGCTGCAACAATAGCAATTTTTAATATCTCTATCACAAAATATAAAATTTATTTTTTACTTTCGTTATGTAGTTTTCTTTTCATTCAAAACATCAATGCTATTTTAACATCTCCTTTAAAAGATGAGTTATTTTATGAGTTTGGTGGAATTGGAATTGTATTAATACTATGCTATCAAAAATTAACTAAGGAAAACTAAAATTGAGAAAAGAAAATATAAGAAATATTGCAATTATAGCTCACGTTGATCACGGAAAGACAACTCTTGTAGATGCTTTGCTTCATCAAAGCGGAACCTTTGCTGAGCATCAAACTATTGATGATAGAGTCATGGATTCTATGGATTTAGAAAAAGAACGTGGTATTACTATCACAGCTAAGAATACCGCTATTCATTATAATAATATAAAAATTAATATCGTTGATACTCCTGGTCACGCTGATTTTGGAGGAGAAGTGGAGAGAAGTTTAAATCTGGTGGATGGAGTCCTTTTATTGGTTGATGCTAGTGAAGGCCCTTTACCTCAAACAAGATTTGTCCTACAAAAAGCACTCTTAAGAAAATTACCTGTTATACTAATTATTAATAAAATAGATAGGCCTGATTCTAGAATTAGTGAGGTTGTAGATGAGGTCTATGATTTATTTATAGATCTTGATGCTGATGAAAACCAAATTGAATTTCCGATTATATACACAAACGCAAAAGAGGGTATTGCTCATAGTAATTTAGATGATAAGAATAATGACCTTAAACCCCTGTTTGATTTAATTATTAACGAAATTAAAGGTCCTTCAGCAGACGATAATGAAACAACACAGTTTTTGATTACAAATATAGATTATGATCCTTATGTAGGTCAAATAGCAGTTGGAAGACTAGGTAATGGCTTAATAGAAATGAATAAACCTTACAGCTTATGCTGTGATGGAAAAATTAATCACAATTTAAAATTATCAGCCTGCTACACATTTAAAGGTCTTAAAAAAATAAAAGTTGATCGATTAGAGGCGGGAGATATTATTGCTGTTGCTGGAATAGAAAATATTAATATAGGAGATACAATCTCCTCTAATGAAGCTCCAAAACCTTTACCTAGAATAGAAATAGATAAACCTACAGTATCTATGTATTTTCATGTAAATAATGGTCCATTCTCTGGTAAAGAAGGAAAATTTGTTACATCAAGAAATTTAAAAACTAGGCTTGAGCTTGAAACTTTAGGGAATGTTTCACTTAAAGTAAAGCAAACAAAAGAAACTGATATTTTTGAAGTATGTGGTAGAGGCGAACTTCAAATGGCAATTTTAATAGAAACTATGAGAAGAGAAGGCTATGAATTTATGGTCTCCAAACCACAAGTTATAACCAAAGAAGAAAATGGTATACTCTTAGAGCCTATTGAAAACCTATACCTTGATTTAGATGAGAATCATGTAGGGACAATCACAGAGAAAATTTCTTCAAGAAAAGGTAAAATGGTTAATCTGCAAAACAATGGCTTTGGTAGAACTACAATACAATTTAAGATTCCATCTAGAGGTTTAATTGGGTTTAGAAGTCAATTCTTAACAGATACAAAAGGTACAGGAATTATGAATACTTTATTTGATTCTTACGAGCCTTGGGCTGGAAAAATTAGTCATCGAATGTCTGGTGTTTTAATCGCTGATAGGCCAGGGAAAATCACAACATATGCCAGCCTAGGTATGGTAGATAGGGGAGAACTGTATTTAGAGGTTGGAACTGAGGTTTATAAAGGTATGATTTTGGGGAAAAGAAATAGGCCAGATGATTTAGATGTAAATATCACTAAAGAAAAAAAATTAACTAATATGAGAGCATCTTCTTCTGATGCTACTGTAGTATTGAGGCCGCCACAAAATTTATCTTTAGATCAATGCATTGAGTTTATAGCAGAAGATGAGCTTATTGAGGTGACCCCAACTAATATTCGTATGAGAAAAATGGAATTAGATGCAAATAAAAGAATAAGTTTGGCAAAAAAAAATAAGGAGTAAATTATTTTATGTTAACTAACATATTAATAAGTATCGGATTTTTCCTTTTAATTATTTTTTTACATGATGTTTTTCAAAAAAAACATGCAATTTTACGTAATTTTCCTATCGTAGGGCATCTAAGGTTCCTAATTGAAGCTATTGGGCCTGAAATAAGGCAGTATTTAGTTGCTAGCGATAAAGAGGAAACTCCTTTTAATCGAAATGAAAGAGCTTGGATATATTCAACCTCTAAAAAGCAAAAAAATACATTTGGTTTTGGAACTACAGAAGAATTATATGAAATAGGGTATCCAATAATAAAACATTCAGCTTTTCCTGTTCCAGAAAAAAATGTGAAATATTATTCTGATGATCATACAGTTATTCCGTGTTCAAAAATTATAGGAAAAAGTCATAATAGAGCAAAATCTTTTAGACCAAAATCAATTATCAATATTTCTGCTATGTCATTTGGTTCTTTAGGGAAAAATGCAATTAAAGCGCTTAATAAAGGGGCTCAAATGGCTAACTGCTTTCATAATACCGGGGAAGGTGGGGTCAGCCCTTATCATCTTTCAGGGGGAGATATAGTATGGCAAATTGGTACCGGTTATTTTGGAGCTAGAGATGATGAAGGAAATTTTTCATTAGATTCTTTTATTGAAACAGTTAAAGAGAATGATTCTATAAAAATGATTGAAATTAAATTATCTCAAGGAGCAAAACCTGGTAAAGGAGGTATTCTCCCAAAAGAAAAAGTAACAAAAGAAATAGCTGAAGCCCGAAAAGTTTCAGAAGGAGAAGCCTGTATTTCTCCGAATAGTCATACCGCTTTTTCAAATATCGATGAATTATTAAAATTTATTGAGAAATTAGCTGATACATCAGGTTTACCTGTAGGAATAAAAAGCGCTGTTGGAGATAACAATTTTTGGATTGAATTAGCTAGAAAAATGAAATTAGAAAATATAGGACCAGATTTTATCACCATAGATGGAGGGGAAGGCGGAACTGGAGCTGCGCCTCTTGCTTTTAGTGATCATGTCTCATTACCATTTAAAATTGGATTTAAAAGAGTTTATACTATTTTTCAAGCTGAAGGATTAGTAGAAGATATTGCTTTTATAGGGAGTGGGAAGTTAGGTTTCCCTGATAGAGTTATAACAGCTTTTGCTATGGGGTGTGATATGGTAAATGTAGCTAGAGAAGCTATGTTATCAATTGGTTGTATACAAGCACAAAAGTGTCATACAGACCATTGCCCTACAGGGGTAGCAACTCAAAACTCATACCTTCAAAGAGGTTTAAATTCTGATCATAAATCAGTACGCTTTTCTGAATATGTTAAAGGTTTAAGAAAGGAAATATTGCAATTATCTCACGCATCTGGATATATACATCCATGTCAATTTACAGGCAAGGATATCGAGGTTTCTGTAGGAGTTAATAAATTTCAAAATTTGGAATATATACTAAAATACAAAAAAACCCCTTTAGAGTTTGATTCTATGAAAGATTTATTTAGTAATGAAGTATAAGCTTCCAGAATTAGATTTGCATGGTATCTACCATATTGAAGTTGAGACTCTTGTAAATAAGTTCTTAGAAGATAATCAAGATAATTTTCCTGTATTAATTATAACAGGAAATTCAGATCGAATGAAAGAAATTGTTAAAAAAGTAGTTGAAAATCGTAATCTTGAAATGAGAATTAAATCTCATTACAACTTAGGTTCATTTATTGTAAGTTAGAGTAGTTATGGAATTATTATTTATTATAGTTGGAATATTAATTGGTTTTTTTGCAGGTTATTTCTTTGCAAAAAAAGATACAAAATCTCAATTTGAAAATTTAGATCAAATCAAACAAGAAATGGAGACTACATTTAAAGCTTTAGCTGCTGATGTCAACAAATCCAATACTGAAGATTTCTTTAAATTAGCAAATGATAAATTTCAAAACTTATCAAAAGAGTCAGATAAAAATCTAGACCAAAAAAAGGAGCTGATTGATAAAAATTTAGAAGAAATGTCTAAAAAATTAGATTCGATACAAAAGCAATCAACTGAATTGAATGTTAATATAGAGCAAAATAAGGTTGAAACTAAGAATTTAAGAAATACAACAACTAAGCTTAGAGAAATACTCTCTTCTTCTCAAAAAAGAGGTCAATGGGGAGAAAGGATGGTTGAGGATATATTAAAATTTATTGGCTTGATGGAAAATGTTAATTATAAAAAACAAATCACTATCGAATCAGGAGAGAGACCTGATTATACTTTTATGTTACCTAAAGATAAGATTATAAATATGGATGTCAAATTTCCATTAGCTCATTACGAAAAATTTATAGAAACAAAAGATGAGCTGGTACAGAATAATGAGAAAAAAGAATTCTTAAAGGATGTTAAAAATCATATCAAAGCTATATCCACAAGAAGCTATATAGACACTTCATCTGGAACACTTGATTATGTTTTGATGTTTATTCCAAATGAATCTATTTATTCTTTTATCAATCAAGAAGATAGCGCAATAATCGATTATGCTCTTGAAAATAAAGTTTTACTTTGCTCACCATTAACCTTGTATGCGATTTTATCGCTAATAAATCAAGCTACGCGTAATTTTTCTATGGAGGAAAGAGCTTCAGATGTAATGAAACTTTTAAGCAAATTTAAAGATCAGTGGAGCAGGTATGTCGAAACTATAGATAAAATGGGAAGAAGCTTACAAACGGTTCAAAAAGACTATGAAGATTTAATTACAACTCGAAAAAGACAGCTTGAAAAACCTCTCAATGAAATAGAGGGGTTAACCGAACAAATAGAAGAATCTAATAAGTAAAGGATTTTATGAATATATATTTTATTATTATAATAGGAATGATATTGTTTCAATACGGTTTATCAATTCTTGTTAAAATTTTAACCCTAAAATCTCTTAACCCAAACCTACCTGATGAATTTTCAGATCTTTTTGATAAAGATAAGTATATAAAATCTCAAGACTATACTAAAACAAATATCAATTTTTCATTTATCACATCTACGTTTTCATTGATTGTTAATCTATCATTTATATTAGGTGGTTTTTATAATACTATAGATTTATATGTTAGAGATATTGGTTATAGCTCGGAGGTGACAGGATTATTATTTTTTGCATTACTATTTGTGGTTAATGATTTATTAAATATCCCTTTTTCTATATATAAAACTTTTGTAATTGAAACAAAATATGGCTTTAACAAAACCACATTAAAAACGTTTTGGGTAGATAAATTAAAGGGCTATTTTTTAACTGTTTTAATTGGCGGTCCAGTTCTATATCTTATTTTATATTTCTTTGCTAATTTTACTGAATATGGGTGGCTTTATGTTTGGATATTTTTAATTGCTTTTAGTGTTATAATGCAACCAATATTTACCACTTTTATAGCACCTATGTTTAATAAGTTTACCCCTCTTGAAGATGGACCTTTACTACAAAGAATAAAAGATTATTTATCAAAAGTAAATTTTCCAGTACAAAGGTTAGAAATGGTTGATGGATCAAAAAGATCTTCTCATTCAAATGCTTATTTCAGTGGAATAGGGAAATATAAAAGAATTGCGCTATTTGATACACTTTTAGAACAGATGAACGATGATGAAATATTATCAATTATAGCACATGAGGTAGGACACTACAAATTAAAACACATTTACTCCGGAATTATTTTAAGTTCAATACAATCAGGCATTATGTTATATATTTTATCATTATTTATTAATAATGAGCAATTATTCTCTGTTTTTGGAATGCAAGAAGGCAATTTATCAATATATGCTAGTCTTGTGTTTTTCTCAATGCTTTACTCTCCAATATCACTAATTGTAGGAATATTTTTTAGTATTACATCAAGGAATAATGAATTTTCAGCTGATCAATACTCAGCAGAAACAGCGGAAATGCCAGAATCTTTAATATCTGGCTTAAAGAAATTATCAAAAGAAAATTTAAGCAACTTAACGCCACATTGGCTTAATGTTTTTTTAAACTACTCTCATCCGCCTGTATTAGAAAGAATTAAAGTTTTAAAAACTTATATTAAATGAAAAATAAACTATATGTCTACTTATTTTTTATACTTAATCCTCTATTTTCATTAGAGGTAGTTGTAAACCCTTATTTACAAAGCGCAACACCAAATTCAATTAAAATATTATGGGAAACTGACTCAGAATCTCAAACCATAGTTGAATGGGATATTCAGCCATTTTTAACACAAAGCACTTCAGGCTTTTCATTCTCAAACTATGAAAACTCAAAAATTCATACAGTCCAACTAATGAATCTTACTCCAAATACTAGATACTACTACCGTATAGTAATTGGGAATCATGAATCATATTCTGATTTATATGATTTTATTACTCCACCAGAGCCATCATCAGAAGCATCATTTAAAATTATTGCAATGAGTGATATGCAGCGAGATAATTCAAATCCAAATAAATTTGATGAAATAATTCATAATGGAGTTATTGATTATATATCAGAGGAGCATAGCGATGACCTTGCAGAAGAATTAGCAATGGTTCTTGTTACTGGAGATCTTGTTGTGACCGGAAACGCTTACCCTCAATGGCAGAATCATTTTTTTGAACCTTCAGAAGATTTATTTTCCTATGTTCCATTATACCCAGTATTTGGAAATCATGAGCAAAATACTAATTATTTTCTTAATTATTTTGATTTACCAGATAATGGAACAGAAGAATATGATGAGCATTGGTACTATACGGACTATTCAAATTTAAGAGTTATTGGGCTTGATTCTAATACTGGGTATAGAATTCAGGAACAATTGGACTGGCTTGAAGAGACTCTATTAGATGCATGTTCTAATGAAAATATTGATTTTGTATTTGCACAGCTTCATCACCCACATAAATCAGAATTATGGACACCAGGAGAAATTAATTATACGGGAGATGTTATAGAACTAATGGAAAGTTTTACAGAGCAATGCGAAAAACCAAGTATTCACTTCTTTGGTCATACACACGGGTATTCAAGAGGTCAATCTAAAGATCATGAACATTTATGGGTCAATGTTGCAACAGCAGGAGGTGCAATAGATAATTGGGGGGAATATCCTCAAGAAGATTATTCAGAATTTACTGTAACTCAGGATGAATGGGGATTTGTTTTGGTTGATGTAGAAGCGGGGGATAATCCTCAATTTAAACTTAAAAGAATCAGTAGAGGAAATGAAGATACTTTTAGAGATAATGAACTACGAGATGAAATCCTTGTTCGTTTAAACAACTTATTGCCAGATACACCAATAGGAACTGATTTAGAAACTCCCCAAAACCCAGAATTTGTCACATTAACTGCAAGTAATTTTATAGATAATGATACAGATGAGGCAATGGCTGCAGAATGGAATGTATATCATGAGTGTGATTTATCTTTAGAACCTATTGTAAGTAAATTTGTTAATATGGAAAATTGGTATTACTATGAAAATACACAAGAATCCGTTGAGCTAACTCAAATAACAGTCTCTGGATTAAGCTCAAATACTGACTATTGTTGGTCTGTTCGATATAGAGATACAAGTCTTGGATGGAGCAATTGGTCTGAACCCTCTGAATTTGAAACAGGAGAATCCCAGTATTCTGAAAATTTACTCCTTAATCCAGGAGGAGAAATGGGTACTGAAATTTGGACTGTAACGCAAGGTTATATGGAATCGCTCCCTGCATACGAATGTGATGGAATAGAGCCCCATACTGGAAATTATTATTTTATTGTTGGTGCGCTGTGTAACACAGTGACTTATTCAGAGGCTTATCAGAGCGTGGATTTAACTGATTATAGAGAGTGCATAGAAGATGGGTTAGCATACATAGATTATGGAGGATATTTATCAAATTGGGGAGGAGATGATCACCCTGAAATGAAAATTGCCTTTTTCAATGAAAATGGAGTGGAAATTGAACAGACAGATATCCTTGATACCTACAATTCTTCCTGGACTCTACTTAGAAATGAACAACAGATACCTGAAAATACCCATTATGTAAAAATGATTTTAATGGGTACCCGATATGCGGGAGATGATAATGATAGTTATTTTGATGATTTATTTCTAAGAATTTGGCAAAATCAAACCTGTATAAATCTTTTGGGTGATTTAAATCAAGATGGTGGTCTTAATGTTCAAGATATTATTTTGATGATTAACTTAGTTCTAAATAATGATTATATGCTTTTAGCTGATATAAATGAAGACAATATTATCAATGTTCAAGATGTTGTTTTATTAATCAATCTAATCCTAAACTATTAAAGTATTACTTTAACTAAAAGCTTCAAAGTATGGATTTAAATAACTATAAAAAGATTTACTTTTGGATGTCTTTAGCTATGCTTACTTGGGCTCTAGCTTGGACAAATGCAAAAATCGTAAATGAATATCTATCATTTTATAACCTAATTTTCTTAAGATTTTTTCTTGGATTTATATCATTATTGCCATTTGTAATATTTTCAAAAAATAACTTTCCTAAATTTATTGATTTAAAGCATGTTATTCTTCCAAGCATTTTATTTTTAATCTATAATATCGCGTTTTTTAAAGGTACTTATTACGGTTTAGCAGGAAAAGGGGCTATCCTAGTAACTACGCTTAACCCTCTTTTTACAGTACTGATTATGGCTTTTATTAATAAGGGTATACTTAAAAAAGAAATATTGGGAATTTTATTAGGTATTCTTGGTGGTTTTATTATTATGGATCTGTATAGAGATGGATTAGGAGAGCTTTTAGACTCAGGTAATTTATATTTTATTGTTTGCGCTGTAACCTGGGGAGTAATGACTGTAACTATTAATTACGCTCAAAAAATAATCAATCCATATATTTTTATCTGTATTTGTTATTTATTTACAATGTTAATGTC